>JAIYAB010000119.1 GCA_027489275.1 Hyphomicrobiales bacterium | reverse complement strand
TCTTTCATTCCACGAACTGATCGTCTCTCTACTATTCTTCTTTCCTATATCTCGACACGTAACCAAGCGTCGGATGCGGCTATTGATGCGTGTTAACACTTGTTTCTGGAGCTCCTTTCTTCTTCGTTCGGGCCGCCTGCGACAGCACTACGTAAAGTCTTGCAAGTCAGATACCGCGCTCTCTCGTTTACAATGATGATCCGATTAACCATCGCCCCAGAAAGCCGAACGCCTCATCTGGCGGGCGATCACGGTGATCTGGCGGGTGGCGAACCGAACCTGCGCATCGCTCATCGGATCGACGACGGCGGGCCCCCCATGGCAAGTCCGGGTCCCTCACCTCCCGTCCTGCCACGCGGACCGGGCGCACGGAGCCTGCGGAGCGGACAGCAACGCCGAAGCGGGGTGGCGTCAGCCAGGAGACAGGGAGGAGCGTTCACGCCCGCACGGGCGTCGGCCATGCGCCGACGGCCCAGGCTGAGTGTTCCCGTCGGCGGAGACACGGAAGGCGGACGTGCAGCACGCTCGGAAGAGCTGGCGCTGGTCAGTGCTCGCGCATGCCGAACCTCATGCGGTTCAGCATCGGGCCGAGGATGTACCAGATCGCGGTGCGTTCGCCAGTGGCGATGATCACGTCGGCCGACATGCCGGCCACGATCTTGTCGCGGAACTCCTTGGGCATGCCCGACTGGTCGACGGTGACTTCCGCCGCGAAATAGGGCGTACGGTTGTTGGTGTCGTCGAGCAGGCGGTCACGCGACAGTGTTCGCAGTTCGCCGAAGAAAAGCGGGGGATGCCGGCTCGAGAACGCCGGAAACCGGATCTCCGCGGTCGCCCCGACATGGACGTTGTCGACGTCGAGAGGACTCACCTGGGCCCGGATGACGAGTTCGTCGGAAACCGGGACGATCTCCATGAGCACGTCGCCCGGCCGGACGACGCCGCCCACGGTGAAGACCTTGAGGGACTGGATCACCCCGGTCTGCGGCGCCCTGATGTCGACGCGCCGGAGGATGTCGTCTTGCACGCTGAGCTTTTCCCTCAGCTCCGCAATGACCTTCCGGATGGCCGGCAGATCGCGGCTGACCGCCTCGAGAAACTGCTGGCGCAGCTGCTGGATCTGGATCCGGGTCTCGCCGATGGTCTGTTCCGACCGCGCGAGATCGGCGACGGCGCGGCCGATGGAGCCCTTGAGGCGCGATTCCTCGCGCTCCAGCGCCAGCACGCGGGGCAGCTGCACGAGGTTCCTGGCCAGCAGGTCGCGCAGGCCGGTGAGTTCCCGGCGGATCGTCTGCACCTGTTCCTCGCCGGCGGTCTTCTCGCCCTCGGTCCCCGTCATCATCTCGCGGATCTGCTGGATACGCGCCTCGAGGATGGTCTGCTGGCCGAGCAGGTTGTTGCGCCGCTCATTGAAGGCGGCGACCTGGTCGGCGATCGCCCGCGAGACGAGCGGATCGTCCCGCACCGCCATCACCTCGGCGGGGAAAGACACGGTCTCGGCGAAATCGCGCTCGGCGACCAGCCGCGCCTCCTCCGCCAGCGCCGCAGCCAGTTGCTTTCGAACCACCTCCGCGGACGCACGGGGCTGCGTGTCGTCCATCCGGAGCAGGACCGCCCCTTCCGTGACGAGATCGCCCTCGCGCACGCGCAGTTCCTTGACGAGACCGCCCTCGAGGTGCTGGACAACCTTCCGGTTCGTGGCCACGGAGATGACGCCGGGCGCGACCGCGCCCTGGTCGAGCCGGGCCGTGACCGACCACAGCCCGCCCAGACCGAAGAAGACGATGACGACGATCCAGGATTGGCGAACCAGCGTCCGCCAGTCGGCAGGCGCCACGGGCGCGACGAACGGGATCTGCCCCTTCCCGACCAGCCTGTCGCGCATTCCGAGGAGATTCATGACGCTCTTCCTCGTGCGACGGGCCGAAGCTGGACCGTGTTCGGCATGCCGAGCTTCCGCAACACCTCGTCGCGCGCGCCGAAGAGATGGACGCCGCCGTCAGCCATCACGAGGATCTTGTCCACCTGGGACATGATGTTGGCGCGATGGGTGATCAACACCACGGCAGATCCGGCGCGGCTCGAGGCCCGGATGGCGGAGACGAGGCTTTCCTCTCCCTTCGTATCGAGATTGGCATTGGGCTCGTCGAGAACGATCAAAGCAGGCTTGCCGAAGAGCGCCCGCGCGAGAGCAAGCCGCTGCCGCTGGCCGCCCGACAGCTTGGCGCCGCCCTCGCCGATCTCGGTGTTGTAGCCGTCCTCGAGGCTCTGGATCATCTCATGGACGCCGGCGAGCTGGGCCGCCTCGATCACCTCGGTGCTGGGCGCCGCGGTGAAGCGCGCGATGTTCTCGGCCACCGTCCCCGAGAAGAGTTCGACGTCCTGCGGAATGTAGCCGATGTAGCGGCCGAGTTCGTCCGGGTGCCATTGGTCCAACTCGGAACCGTCGAGGCGGATCGATCCCGACGTCGCGGGCCAGACGCCCGTCATGACGCGGGCGAGGCTCGACTTGCCGGCTGCGCTCGGTCCGATCACGCCGAGGATCTCCCCGGGCTCGAGATCGAAACTGACATTGCGCAGCACCGGCTTCTTTCCGCCGGGCGCGATCGCATCCACGTTCTCGAAGCTCACCCGGCCCAGCGGGCGCGGCAGCGCCATCCGCTCCATCTGCTCGGGCAGGCTCTCGAACAGGCGGTCGATGCGGCTGAAGGACGTCTGCGTGATCAGAAACGATTTCCAGTTCGACGCCAGCGACGCCATCGGTGCGATCGCCTTGCCGGACAGGATCATCGAGCCGAACAGGACCGACGCGGACGCGATGTTCTCGATGATGAGCAGCAGCGTCACCGCCGCGACGAGCGAGGCCCCGACGAATGTGACGAAGGTGAGCCCGATGCTGGCCCATGTCCCTCCGTCTGCCGCCATGGCCGACCAGCCGAGCCCCGCGTCGCGCAGCCGCTTCCAGCGCGACTGCAGGGCGCCGACCATGCCGAGCGCCTGCAGCGCCTCGGCGTTTCGCATCATGGCCCCGGCAAATTCGGATGCGTTGACCGTGGCCGCCATCGACCTCATCGACCATTTCGAGGCCGAGGTGTTCATCGCGAAGCCCAGCAGCGCCACGGAGGCCATGATGACGGCCGTCGCGAGGCCGATCAGCGGGTGCAGCAGGACGCAGGCGAGCAGGAACAGAGGCGCGAAGAGGAGGTCGACCCCCGACGCCACGAGGCGACCGGACAGGTTTTCGCGCACCGTGTCCAGGTCGCGCATCGTCTGGACCGGGCTGACCATGCCGCCAGCCGCGCCGGTGTCGCGTCCCAGCATCGCCCGGTGCACCGCGGCGAAGAGGCTGTCGCTCAACTGGTTGTCGAAAGCGATGCCGAGGCGCACGAGCACGCGCGTGCGCAGGTTCGTGAGCATCGCGTAGGCCACCGCCATGACCACGAGGATGACGGTGAGGAAGACCCACGTCACGACGTTGCGGGACGACAGCACGCGCTCGAAGGCGCTCATCATGTAGAGCGCCGGCGCAAACGCCAGCAGGTTGAGGAACAGGCTCAGCGCGGCAACTGACCTGAGGGCCGGCGTGAGGCCGCGCGCCGCCTCGCGCAGCGGATTCGTCTTCGTCGTGTCGAGCAGTGCCTTCAGCACGCTGCGTCCTCGCTCATCACCGTTCCCGACCTGCGATCGATCGAGCCGTCACGACCACGGAAGGGGCGTACCCCCCGTGGTCCTCAGGAAGTGCCACGAAATCCGGTTAACCCGGTTTAAGCTTTTCCCTCGCATTCGACGGGTTCTTCGCGGGCGCGAGCGCGGCGCGGGTCAGGGAGCGGCCTTCCGGAGCCGAAGAGTCCGGCGTCTCGGGGGGGTCGCGAGACCCTCGAAAGGAGACAGGTCGAGACCGAGATTGGGATTGTAGAATGGGTCGTCGGCCAGCACGGCGCCCCATCGATCCCGCAGCGCCGCCGTCTCCTTGCGCGCGCGGGCACTCTTCTCCCGTGAGACGTCGAGGCCGCGGCTGGCGCTCTCCTTGTGCAGAAGCCGCGCCTTCGGCGTCATGACCACCGCCTTGCCCGCCGCGCCGACCTTGAGGCACAGGTCGACGTCGTTGAACGTCACCGGGAACGCCACCTCATCGAGCCCTCCCACGGCCTCGTAGTCGACGCGGGAGATCAGCAGGCAGGCGGCGGTCACCGCGCTGTGCTGCCGCTCCACGAGCAGCATGTCGCCGTAGCCTGCCTCGCCATCGAGGCAGGAGTTGAAGGCGTGGCGCGCGGCGAGGTGCGGCCCGACCACGACGCCGCCGTGCTGGACGATCCGGCTGGGCCACAGCAGCGTCGCGCCGACGATGCCAACGCCGTCGTCCTGCAGTACGGACGCCATCTCGGCGAGCCAGCCGTCCTCCAGCACCTCGATGTCGTTGTTGAGCAGGCAGATCAGGTCGTGCCGTGCCTGTGCGACCGCCATGTTGTTCAACCGAGAGTAGTTGAACGGGATGTCCGCTCTCAGCACGGAATGGCCCACCGCCTCGAGAGCGGCGAGATAGGCGATCGTGTCGCGGTCACGCGATCCGTTGTCGACGACGAGGATCTCGAAGTCGACGTCCCGCGTGCGCGTCAGGAGACTGTCGACGCAGGGCTGCAGCAGGTCGAGGCGGTCGCGGGTCGGGATGACGATCGTCACCCCGGGCATCCGGCCCGTCGCGGCGCCCGACGCCGGCCGCCGGCAGGCCACCGCCGGGAACAGCTGTCCCGGCACGGCCTCGACCACGACATCCGCCACGGGATCGCGCGCCGCGAGGTCGCGGCGCACGGCATCGGCGAGCGCCCGCGTCCGACCATCGAGGTTCGAGGACGGGGTCACGGCCAGGAACTGCGGAAGATGGGCTACAGCGTCGCCCGACGCCTCGCAGGCCCTCAGGCAGGACAGAAGGAGATCGCAGGTGGACGCCGCGCCCGCTGCCGAAGCCGTCTCGAAGAGGCCGACGGGAACGGCGAACAGGTCTGCGCAATAGCCCTGCGCGCGCATCCTGAACCGGTCGTAGGCCGGAAAGGCGACCGGAAGCGGGCGACCGTCGACGATCCGCACGACGTCCGGGTAGACGAGCCCGGGGGCGTCCGGATCCTCCAGCGCGGCGGCCAGGTGGCCCACCGCACGGGCGTCGAGCACGACGCCTGCGGCCATCACGAGCACGCCGTCGACGCGGGCGTCGAGGAGCTCCTCCCGCGCCTGGGCGAATGCATCGGGGTCGACGCGGCCGTCGTCGGCGGGAACGTGCAGGGCGAGCCAGCGCGGGTGGCCTTGCCGTTCCAGGCTCTGCAGCGATGCCGCCACATCGTCGTCCGCGCCGCCGAGGATCAGGGCGGCCATCGTCCCCATCGCCGCCGGCGGCGGATCGACGGGGAACCGGTCGAGCCAGGCGCGCGCATCCGAGAACGGCAGCGCGGCCGGCATCAGCCGGTCGAGCAAGGTCGCGCGCGTCTTCAGGCCGGACCTGTCGTCGGGGTCGAGCGCGGTCGCCAGCCCGGCAAACCCCGCGTCGTGCACCAGCACCACGGTCGGCGACCCCTCGATGTCGAGGCCCTGCGCGGTGACGCGGACGACGTGGATGTCGCCGTCCGCCAACGACAGCGGCAGGCCGACGTCGAAGCCGACCCTCCCGCTGGGAACCACGGCTTCATGCCCCATGTCCCGCCAGGTGTCGGCCACCGTGCGGCTGACGATGTCACCGTCGACGAAGACCTCGATGGGAACGGGCCGGCCCGGATCGGCAAGGTCGTGGGCAAAGCCGCTGACCCGCAGCCCCCCGGTCCACAGGAGTTCGCCGACGATGGCGCGCGAGGGAGTCTCGCCCGCCGCGCGGTCGCGCCATTCGATCGCGCCGACGACCGTGTCGCTGTTGGCGACGACGGCTTCGAGCACGCGCGTCGCGCCCAGTCGGTCTGCATCGAGGACGAAGGTGAAGCCGTGGCAACCATCGCCGCCGAAGCGCGAGCGGACCTCGGCCGAGTAGCTCTCGGCCATGACCAGCCCCAGATGTTCCCCGTCGGCGCGGACCTCGACCGCGAAGCGGTGACCGGGACGGGACGGATCCACCACCCAGCCTCCGACCGCAAAGTCGCCGATGGCGTGGAACGAGCCGGCCGGGGCGACGGAGCCCGCCTCCCCGCTCCCACGAGTCTCGTCGTCGGGCGTCGGGCGGGCATCGAATGGCTGAAGCACGGTCTTCACCGGTGGTCGTGTCATGGTCGGGCGGGCCTGAACCCGGCGAGCCCGGGCCGTGAGAGGTGGAGATCGATGACGGCGGCGATGTCGTCGATCGACCCGGCGGGGTCCAGTCGAAGGCCGCCGGCGTCCGCATCGAGGAGATCGCAGGCTCCGCCGACGGGAAAGGCGGCGAACGGCAGCCCGCTCGCCTGCACGAAGTCCAGTCCGACGTTCACGAACGCGTCGTCCCGTTGCGTCAGCAGCAGCCCCGCACAGCGATGCACGGCGAGCACGTCGGCGGGGTGGTCATCGAGGAGCGGCCCGGTCACGAAGGTATTGCCCAGGCGCATGATGCCGACGTCGCGCAGGGTCGAGCCCAGCACGATAAGCTGGCGCTGCGATCCGCGCCGGAGCATGGCCCGCCCGAGGTCGCGGATGAAGGCATAGGTGGTGGCCGAGGAATCTGCCGGCACGATGCCGATCGGGCCGGTGGCCCCGTCGTCGCCGGCGATGCCCCCGGTCCGTTCGGGATGGGGGCGCGATGGCACGGCGATGATCTCCATCCGGGGCGTCTGCTGACCGCCTCGGGCCCGTGCCAGCATGGTGGCAACGCCCGCCGTGGGCGCGAGAATGCGGCGGACAGTCGGGACGCCGCAGGCCTCCAGCGGACCGCCGACCGGCATGATGTCGACGGGCACGCGTGTCGACAGGGCCGCCGCTGTCCATCCCGGGGAGAGATCGCGGTCGTGGACGATCACCGCCTCCCGCGCGCCGAGCCGATCGACGAGGCCAGCCAGGACAGCGCCGGTGTCTTGTCCCTCCTCGACATGCGGCGCGCCGATATCGTCGTCCATGCCGGGAAGGCGAATGCGCCACGTCGCGGGGGCGGCGGGAGAGCCGGAGAGGACGGCGAGGTCGGCGGCATCGAGGGGCGATCCCTCCCCGCCTCGCAGCCTCGATGCCACCGCCCGATCCAGCGGCAAGGCGGACGCGATCACGAGCCTGCGCGGGCGATCCGGATCGAGCGTGGCCCAGGCCAACGCCTCGCGGGTGAGGCGCAAGGGATCGGTCGTCACGAATGCGGTCGTCTGCGCCTCGATATCGGGCCAGCGCCGCATGAGCGCGACGGCGTTCGCCGTGACGAGGCTGCGCTTGCTGGCGCCGAAGGACGCCTCGCCCTGATGCCCGACATAGACATCGGTGGCGCACACGTTGCGATAGCCTGCCTTCGCCACGCGCAGGCAGAGATCGACCTCTTCGAGATAGCCGCGCTCGTAGCGGCCGGCGTCGAGGCCGCCGACGGCGCGCAGGGCCTCGTTTCGGATGTACAGGCAGAAGCCCACTCCGTTGGGCAACGGGACCGGACCCTGCGACGTCTCGCGGGCGAGGGCGTCGATCGCCGCTATGCGCTCGGCCGAGGGCATTTCGTTGCTGCGGAAGCGGCCGGGTAGGCTGACGAGTTCGCCGTTGTTGGACAGCGGAGTCACCGTGCCGACGCCTGGGGCGCGGGCGACGGCTTTCAGGCGCTCCAGCCAGCCTTTCGGGACGTGGGTGTCGGCGTTGAGGAGCACGACGTCCTCGTCGGCGACGCGGCGGAGCGCGCGGTTGACGGCGCGGATGAAGCCGACATTGTGAGGATTGCGAATGAGCTCGATGTGCCCGGCCGCGGCCAGACGGTCGAGATGGGCGCGGATCATGGCGTTCGGACTGGCATCGTCGACGACGATGATGCGCCTCCGCAGTCGCGATCCATCCGCGAGAAGTGCGTCAAAGCAACGGCGCGTCGCCTTGGCGTCGTCGTAGACGGGGATGATCACCGCCACCTCGGCCCTGGCCCCGACGGGGGGCGACCGGGTGTCGAGGACCTCGTCGTTCATGAGCGGGGCGCCGCGAAAGAGGACGTCTTCCGCCTGGTCCCGGACCTCGACAATGACGGCGGAGCGGGGCCAGTCGAAGCGGAAGGCGGCGAAATGGATCTTCTGGCGCGACCAGTAGGCGTGTGGCGCCGCGGCGACCGGAAGCGGGGCCCAGCGGCCATCCGCGAAGACGTCCAGCACGCGCCGCGTGCTGTCGCCCCGCCACGCGCACCACCCCGTGCAGCAGCCGTCCGTCGCCTCCACGACGCCGAAGACGGACCAGTCGGGCCGGTCGAAGCCGAGGGCGAGGTGGAGCACCGCGGGATCGCGGGCGCGGGCGACGAGGCGCGCCGAAAGGGCACGCAGGTCGTCGCTCACCCCCGCCTCCGCCAGCGCAAGGAGCAACGCGCGCTGCACGGCGGCATCGTTTGGGTCGATGTCCCACGCGCGCCGATACGCCGCGAGCGACGCCCCGACACCCCGCAGGCGGCGCAGGATGGCTCCCTGCAGCAGGCGGTCGTCGACGCCGTCGCTCCCGGTCCGCCAGTAGCGGTCGAGGATCGACAGGGCTTCGCGGTGCCGGCCGTCGCCGACGAGCCAGCTTGCCATGAGCGGCAGCGAATGACGATGCCGCTTCTCGTCGAAGAAAAAGGTCGCGAAGCGCGACACCACGCGGTCCATGCCGTCGAGAGCGGCCTGCCGGCGGGCCGCGGCGCGCGGCGCGGCGAGGCTTTCCCGCGCCCGATGGTCGGGCGTCTCGCCGGTGTCGTCTGGGATCGCCTGCGGCTTTGTTCGGGCCATGTTTCGAACGGGGTAATCAATCTGCGGTAGAGGTTCCTGCAGAAGACCGCGCGGGTCGCGCGGTCCCCCAGGAGCCTCCGGGTCCGGCCAGAGGATGCCCCCAGCACCATGTATCTTTCGCTAAGGCCGTTCGATCGCCTGTCCGATCTCGCCCGTCTGCCCGAGCCCGAGGCGGCGAGGCCGCGCCGCAATCCGGTGGTGGTGTCGATCTCCCCCGTCGAGATGTCCCATCTCGCGCAACGTTTTCCGACTGCGTGGCGGCGCGACGCGACCGGCTGGGACCTCGTGGCCGTCACGGGCCTGACGAAGACGCACGACTACTGGCTGCCGGCACCGGCCCCGGACGGCGCGGTCATCGCGCCGTTGCTGCTGCGCACGTTCCCGCTGACGCTGCTGGACGACGGCGCGAACGACAACCTCCCCGTCCTGGTCGACGAAACCGCGCTTTCGCTGGGCGCGCCGACGCTGTCGGAGGAGGCGCGCGCGGCGCGCGAGGCCGAGTTCGACCGCCGCTGCATAGCCTTGTGGACATTCGTGAATTCCCGCCGCGCCCTGGCTCCGATCAGCGCGGCCCTCGACGCGGCCGGAGCCTTCAGGCCCTGGGATCTCGCCTTCGCCCGCGACGAAGCCGCCTACGGCATCGGCGGGCTGCACTGCGTCGACTGGTCCTATCTCGGCAGCGAGGATCACCGGCGGCTCGTCGCCGAGTTCGGCTGGATCGCCGCCAACGTGCTCACGATGCACCGCGTGTCGCAGCACCGCATGAACACGCTTCTTCGCGACATGGCTGACAAGACCTGAACGGCCTGCCGCGAATGCGCGGCATCGACCCGGTTCAGAAGAGCCGCGAGAAGTCGATGCTCTCCGAGCGGTCGAGATCGAAACGCATCCCCTCGTCCTCGTCGTCCGCCCCGTCCGCGACGGGGCCATCATCCGGCGGCTCCACGCCGGGCGCCGCGGCGGTCCGGGCTCCCTTGACCGACTGGTCGATCAGCGCGGCGATGCGGCTCTCCAGGTCCGCGGATGCGCGATCGGGATAGGCGCCGTCCAGGAGCCGCATCGAATGGGCCGCGGCGAAAGCGAGGTCGAGGCTCGAGGGCGCTCCGTCCACGAGCCGCGCCAGTGCGGCGGGGGCGGCCCGGGCGAGGCGCAGGGCGTCGACGCAGAACAGGGATGCGAGGGACTGCGACAGGGACTTGACGAGAAAGCCGGTGGCGAAGGGCGTCAGGAGGCCGGCCGCCTCCAGCGCCGCGGCGCGCCGGGACAGGAGCGCGCGGCCCTCGTCCGCTTCGGCCAGCATCGACTTGATGCGCGCGAACTCGTCCGTCGGCGCACCGTCGCGACCGAAGAAGGGCTTGCCCCGGCCTGGCGCGGTCAGCACGTTCTCGGGCGCGACCTCCCATGCCTCGTCGGCGGTGCGCCGGAAGGGATGGATGCGCAGCAGGAACGGAGAATAGTCGCCCGTCCAGCCGCCGTCGGCATCGATCAGCGGGCGGTGCAGGGCCACGTCGTTCAGCACCCCGACGACCTGCCACACGCCGTCCGGCTTGGCGAACAGGATCGGCATCTCGTTGCAGACGCCGTACAGTTCGGTGGCGATCAGCGGCACCGTGGCGACGTCGAGGGCGTGGCGGAAGTCGCGGCTGAAGCGGTAGCGCTTGTCGCGATAGCTGGCCTCGTCGGCGATCATCATGTCCTGCCTCATCCGCGCCCCGGCCCGTCACCGGACGCGCGGACGACGGGACCGGCCCGTCACCCGCGGCCGCGACGCGACCGTTCGGGCTTCACCATATGCGCGATGAAGTTGCGGATTTCTGTCGTTCTCGTGGCGTCTTCGAGCAGGTCCGCGCCGATGGCGTAGCGCCAGGCAAGGTCGCGACGGCTCCGGTCGTCGTGCAGGCGGGCGAGATCCTCCACATAGGCGGCGTGCTCGGCCTGCGTCCGGAACAGGCCTTCGGCGAGCAGCGTCGGAGCGTAGCGACCGAGGATGGCGGCCATTTCGCGCAGGCTGAATTCGGGA
This sequence comes from Hyphomicrobiales bacterium, assembly GCA_027489275.1. Taxonomy (GTDB): domain Bacteria; phylum Pseudomonadota; class Alphaproteobacteria; order Rhizobiales; family Beijerinckiaceae; genus Alsobacter. Next base: position 3,237 of record JAIYAB010000119.1, on the reverse strand, counting down.
TGGTACTGCACGCCCCAGAACACGCCGCCGTCGTGGCGGAACTCGGCCGCCTGGATCGGCGAGACGGCGTTGCAGGCCAGCACCGTCACCTCGCCGGGCGGCACGGCCACCTCGTCGAGATGGATGGCTGGCGCGTCGTACGCTGCTGGACGCCCGGCCAGCAGCGGGTGCGCGCGACCGGCGTCCGTCGGAGCGATGTTGCGCGCGAATCCGACCTCGCGACCGCGCGGGTTGGCGCGGACTTCGCCGCCGGCGGCTATGGCTGCGATCTGGATGCCCCAGCACGAGCCGAAGAACGGCGTGCCGGAGGCGTAGACGGAGCGGGCGAGGTCCACCTGCCGCGTCACTGCGGGATCCGCATGGTAGGCATGCAGGGCGGAGCCGGTCAGCACGACGCCGTCATAGCTCTCGAGCCCGGCGGGATCGGGCAGGTTGGCGCCCTCGTCCGCCGGCATCGCCATGTCGCAGATCGCATCGGGCTCGATGTCGCGGATGACGGCCGCGTAGGATTCGCAGTAGGCCATTCCGTAGGTGGCGCGATGGGTTTCGCGGCCGGCGCGCGTGTTGCCGTCGACAACCAGAAAACGTAAGGGCATGGTCACGGGGCTCGCGATGAGGCGGGACTCGCCCCCCATAGCACCGGGCGCGGCGCGCGCCAACGCAAGGCCGATCGACGGGAGTGGACGCAGTGATGCGCGAGACGCGGATGGGCCGCTGGCTCTGGGCCCAGCCCTACGTGCTGCTGTGCCTGACCATGCTGATGTGGGGCGGCAACGCCATCGCGGGGCGGCTCGCAGTGGGCGAGGTCTCGCCGATGGTCATCACCTTCGGCCGCTGGTTCATCGCCGGCAGCGCGCTGCTGCTGTTCGCGCGGCGCGAGATCCTCGCCGAGATCGGCGGCCTCGCGCCGTATTGGCGGCGCATCGCCCTCATGGGCGTGATGGGCTTCACGGGCTTCAATGCGCTCTTCTACGAGTCCGCGCATCACACGACGGCGGTCAACCTCACCATCCTGCAGGGCTCGATTCCGGTGTTCGTGCTGCTCGGCGCGCTGCTGCTCTACCGGACGCCGGTGGCGCCGCTGCAATATGTCGGCATGGTCGTCACCACGCTCGGCGTGCTTGTGCTGGCCAGCCGCGGCGACCTCGCGGTGCTCCTCGGTCTCCGGTTCAACATCGGCGACGTCTGGATGCTGATCGCCTGCGTCCTCTACGCAGGCTACACGCTCGGCCTGCGCAAGCGCCCGCCCGTGTCCGGCCTGACGCTCTTTGCGGCCTTCGCGACTGTCGCCATCCTCACCGCCCTGCCCCTCGTCGCCGTGGAGGCAGCCCGGGGGGAGTTGCAGCTCCCCTCCTGTAAGGGCGTGCTGATCGTCGCCTATGTCGGGCTGTTTCCCTCGCTGCTCTCGCAGCTCTTCTTCATGCGCGGGGTCGAACTGATAGGCCCGGGCCGCGCCGGGCTCTTCGTCAACCTCGTGCCGGTGTTCGGCGCGTTCCTGGCCGTAGTGATCCTGTCCGAGCCCTTCGGCCTGCACAGCGCCGTGGCGCTGGCGCTGGTCATCGGCGGGATCTACGTGGCAGAGCGGCTCGGGAAGCGGTGAGTTTCAGAAGGATTTGGGCAATCCGGCCTGCTTGAGCGTCGCATTCGCGCTGTGGCGAGACTTGATCTTCGTATCAACGGTCACGACGCGACCGGATGTCTGACTTTTCCAGATCTGGTGATCTCCCTTGCCTGCGCGGTGAAATTCGAATCCCGCGGCTTTGAGCAACCGCCTCACTTCGGGGCCGAAATCGTTCACGCAGACCTCAGGCGGCGTCGAGGGTCATGTGGTCATGCGCGTAGGCAATGAGATCGACTTCGATCGAACCGGGGACGTCATCGCGTTCGGACAGAAGGTCGGGAATGACGATCCGGAGGCGTTGCCGCAGCGCCTCCAGAGTATCCGCTTCGGTAGCGAGACCCTCGATGTCGCTGTCCTCGACATACCAGACCCCCGCTTCTTCGTCCCAGGCGGCCCTCACGACGACATGACGCCGCATTGCACCCTCCGCGGTTCTACCAGCAGGACGATCCGTCCGTGCGACAGTGTCGGCGAGGAAGGGCGCGCCGGCAAGACCCGCCCGGCCTCTCCTAGAACCGCAGCGCGCGGGCCTGCTTGACGCCCGGCAGGGTCTGGATGCGCCCCAGCACGTCCGCCGGAATCGCGCCGTCGACCTCGACGAGCGCGATCGCCGAGCCGCCCTGCGCGTCGCGGCCCAGCGCGAAGGTGGCGATGTTGACGCCGGCGTCGCCGAGCAGGCCAGCGAAGCGGCCGATGAAGCCGGGCTTGTCCTCGTTGGTGACGTAGATCATCGAGGGCGCGAACTCCGCGTCCATCTTGATGCCCTTGATGTTGACGATGCGCGGCTTGCCGTCATGGAAAACGGTTCCCGCGACCGAACGCTCCTGCCGCTCGGTCACCACCGTGAGGGTGATCAGCGACTCGAAGTCGCCCTCCGCGGCGCGGGTCGTCTCCTCGATGACGATGCCGCGCTCCTTGGCGACGACCGGCGCGGAGACGACGTTGACGTCCTGCAGCAGCGGACGCAGCAGGCCGGCGACGGCGGCGGCCGTCAACGCCTTGATCTTGAGGCCCGCGACCGAGCCCTCGTAGGTGATCCTGACCTCGCGGATGCCGCTCTCGGTGAGCTGGCCCGCGAAGGACCCGAGCTTCTCGGCCAGCGCGATGAAGGGCTTCAGCTTCGGCGCCTCCTCGGCAGTGATTGAGGGGAAGTTGATCGCGTTGGAGATGGCGCCGCGGATCAGGTAGTCGGACATCTGCTCGGCGACCTGCAGTGCGACGTTCTCCTGCGCCTCCGTCGTGGAGGCGCCCAAGTGCGGCGTGCAGACGACGGCGGGATGCCCGAACAGCGGGTTCTCCTTCGCCGGCTCCACCGAGAACACGTCGAACGCCGCGCCGGCGATGTGGCCCTCGTCGAGCAGCCTGCGCAGCGCGACCTCGTCGACGAGACCGCCCCGGGCGCAGTTGACGATACGCACGCCCTTCTTCGTCCGCGCAAGGTTCTCCGCGGACAGGACGTTCCTGGTCTGCGCGGTCATCGGCACGTGGAGGGTGATGAAATCGGCGCGCGCCAGGAGCTCTTCGAGCTCGACCTTCTCGACGCCGAGATCAAGCGCTCGCTCCGGCGACAGGAACGGATCGAAGGCGATGACGCGCATCTTCAGGCCGATGGCGCG
>JAIYAB010000039.1 GCA_027489275.1 Hyphomicrobiales bacterium | reverse complement strand
TCTGCCAGGCGGCCTCCCGCACCATGTCGATCCGCAAGCCCCCGCGAAGCCAGACCGCGAGCGTCACGGCCACGGAGCCGACCGCCGCAGACTCGGTGACTGAGGCCACTCCGAGATAGATCGAGCCCATCACCGAAAAAGCGATCAGCAGCGGCAGCGCCACGCCCTTGAGCAGCGCAAACTTGGCCCTGAGCGGCATGTTGAGCTGTTCCGGCGGCGGCGGCGGCCCCATGGCCGGATTGATCGTGCAGCGGATCAGGATGTAGCAGACATAGATCGAGGCCAGCAGAAGCCCTGGCATCAGCGAGGCCAGGAACAGGTCACCGACATCAGTTCCGGTTGTGATGCCGTAGAAGACCAGGATGATCGAGGGCGGAATCATCGTGCCGAGCGAGCCAGAGGCGCACACGGTGCCGATCGCGAGCTTACGGTCATAGCCAAGCCGCAGCAGCTGCGGCAGCGCCACAAGCCCCAGCACCACGATCTCGCCGCCGATCACGCCGACTGTCGCCGCCAGCACCACGCCGACGCCGGTCGTGACCACCGCGAGCCCGCCGCGCACGCGGCCGGCCCAGACGTTCAACGCGTTGTAGAGGTCGGTGGCCAGCCCGGATTTCTCGAGGATCACCGCCATGTAGATGAAGAAGGGCACCGAGACGAGCGTGTAGCTGTCGAGGAAGGAATAGGTTCGGCTGCCGATCAGGAACAGGCTCTGCGGCCCATAGAGCATCAGGCAAAGCGCCACGGCGATGGCGCCGGTCGAGAAGGCGAGAGGCACGCCAATGACCAAGAGGCCCACCATGATCACGAGGATCAGGATCGACCAGGTCGCGATATCGAGGCCGAGGAGCATGGGTCAGGCCTTCCGCGGCGCCAGATGGCGGATGAGATGTGTCACCACCACGGCAAGGAACAATGCCGTTCCGACGACCAAGGCGGCCTTGCCAACCGATGGCAGCGGCCAGTTCGGCGGTCCCGGGGTCAGCTCTGGCGCCCACGCTCCGTCAAATCCGAATTTCCAGATCGAGGTCTTGGCGTCGAGATAGACCGCGTAGAGCAGTCCGCCGAGGTAGAACACGCCGGTGGCGAGCGCGATCAGCTCGACGAACCAGCGCCTGCTGTCGCTGAGCTGGTCCGGAATGAAGGTGATGCGGATATGCTCGCCCTTGACCATGCACCAGGCCCCGCCAAGCGCGAACCCGATCTGGCAGATCGTGGTCGTGGTGGCGTGAACCCAGGTGGACGGGCTGGCGAAGACATAGCGCATCAGCACTTCGTAAGCCGAGAGCACGATGGCAATGATGAACAGCCAGGAGAAACTTCTGCCGAGCCAGACAGCGAAACGGTCGATCACGTCGTCAACCGATGCGGCGCTGGTGGACACGATGGCTGTCGATAATCTTTTTTGCCAGCGGGCTGCGAGCGGCAAGTTCGTCCTGCACCTCGGTCGTGAAGGCCCTGAGCTTCGCCAGTTCCTCCTTCGACCACTCGACGATCTCGACCCCTTCGGACCGCATCTTGGCGAGCGCGCCGTCATCATCGGCCTTGATCTGGACCTTGAGCTGGTTGCTCATGGCGCGTGTCTCGGCGGTGATGAGCTGCCTGATCTCGGCGGGGAGCGCGTCCCACTTGGCGCGCGCGAAGCCGATCTCGGTCGATGGCATCGAGTGCGATGCGTTCACCGAGAACTTCGCCGCCTTGTAGAGGCCGACCTCGTAGTTCTGGCCGGGCGACGCCCAGTCGGTCGCGTCGATCACGCCGGATTGCAGCGCGTTGAACACTTCGCCGCCCGGCAGGTTGACGACCGCCGCGCCAGCCTTGCCGAAATACTGCGCGATGAAGCCGGGCGGCACGCGAATCTTCAGGCCCTTCAGGTCAGCCACGCCGCGCAGCGCTTTCTTGGCCGGGATATGCTCCGAGGGCCAGAATACGTTGGCGACATAGACCAGATTGGCCGAGGCATAGAGCTCGCGGCCCAAATCCTCGCCGCCCCCTTCCGTCCACCAGCGGTCGCGCTGCTCGACGGTATCGTAGGATGCGCCGGTATCGCCAAACACCGTGAAGCTGGCGTCACGCGCGGCGAAGAAAGACGAGGCCGAGTAGTGCCCGTCGAGAATGCCGGCCGCCATGGCGTTGATCGTCTCGCCAGGCGCCACGGTCGAGCCGACCGGCAAGGCCTGGATGGTGACACGCCCGCCTGACTTCTCGCGAATGTCGGAAGCCCATTTCTCGAAGGCGCGATGGGTCGGCGAGGCCGCCGCCAGAAAGCCCTGCATGCGCATGGAGAAACTCTGGGCCCGCGATGGCGTGATGGCATAGGGCGCGGTGACGGAGCCGGTGAGCGCTGCGGCTCCAACCTTCAGGAAGTGGCGGCGGGTGGTCATGGTCTTTCCTCCGGTGAGTGTTGAATCAGGCGGCCTTGCCGGCCTTTGCTTTCTGCTTGGGTTTCATTCCGAGGATGGCGCTGGCCTCGTCTGGGGTCGCGACCTCGCGGCCGAGTTCCTTCGCCATGGTGGCGATGCGGCGCACTAGCTCCGCATTCGTGGGCTGGCCCAGTTCGCCATAGGTGTAGTCACCAAGCCCGATCGAGATATGCCCGCCAAGCTGGATGATTGCGCCCGCAAGTGCGAACAGGTTCCCGCCGAAATTGACGACGGTCCATTGCACGTCCTTGCCTTCCGGTAGGAAATCCAGGTGCGCCTGAAGGCCCTTCAGCGTCCCGGGGTGGCCGCCCAGCCAGGTGTTGTCAGTCAGGCAGAAACAGATGAAGGCCGGCCCGTCGATCAGCCCCATGTCCATGAAGGCGTCGATGTAGCGGGTGAAGCCGATATTCCATGAGACCAGATA
>JAIYAB010000414.1 GCA_027489275.1 Hyphomicrobiales bacterium | reverse complement strand
GGCGCGGGCGGCGGCGCTCCCGCGGCCCCGTCCGGCGAAGGGGTCCACCGGCATGTCGTCGCGGCAGTGGCAGATCATCTTCCTCGCGCTGGTCGCGGCGCTGATCATCGGCCGCGAGATTTTCGGCGCGCCGCCGTCCCCCTCGCTCTGGGACATGCTCGGCACGGGCCGGAACTGAGCGGGCAGGGGCGGCCGGTCTTTGCCCGACGGGGCCCCGTGTGCGAGGGTGGACGCCGCACCGCGCCAGGATTGACCTTTTGACCACCGCCGATCCCGTGACCGCCGCCGCGCCCGTCGAGATCCTGTTCTACCACCTGCAGCGGCGGCCGCTGGAGGCGGTGCTGCCGCAGCTTCTGGAGCGCAGCCTCCAGCGCGGCTGGAAGGTCGTGGTCCAGGTCGTGACGCCGGAGCGCATGGCCGCGCTCGACGATCACCTGTGGACCTATGCGGACGATTCCTTCCTGCCGCACGCCTCCGAGCGGGAGGCCGGCGGCGCGGACGAGCCGGTCGTGCTCACGACGGGCGACGGCAATCCCAATCGTGCGACCGTTCGCTTCCTCGTCGAGGGCGCGCCGCTGCCGCCCAGCATGGAAGGTCTCGACCGGCTCGTCGTGATGTTCGACGGCGACGACGACGCCGCCCTCGCCAGGGCCCGGGCGACCTGGGCAGAGCTGAAGACGGACGGCCATCGGCCCACTTACTGGCAGCAGGACGAGGACGGCCGGTGGCAGAAGAAGGCGTGATGCCGGAATCCCTTGCGCGCGTGCCTGCAACCATTGCGTCAGCAGCGATTGCCCTTCTTCTCGGAGGTTGTGCTCTTGAAGTGGGGGGCTTCGTCAACGAGAAGAGCGCCGTCGCGCGGGTCGCCACCAGCGAGGCGGTGGTCGGGGAGGATGGCCGTTGCACCGCGGACCTGTCGATCGATCCTGCCACCTTCCGTGGCCGGGACGGAGAAGGTTTGCTGGGTGTGACGGAATGCGAGCTGGTCGCCCTGAAGGGTCCGCCGCTCAGCGTCCAGACAGGGTCGAGCCCCCAATCGCGTCGCGAGACGACGATGCTCTACATGGAGCCCACCGGAAAATCGATTTTCCTGTTTTCCGAGAATCGGCTGGTCCGCGTCGTCCGCTGATCGGCAATTCGTTCGAATGCCATCGACTTTCGGAACTGCGATGCCATTGTGCTGCGGCTAGGGTGACGCTTCCCGTCAACGCCCGCCCCGCGATCGGCTTCCATGCACCGACAGCCCCTCCTCGGCGCCGCCGTCCTGTTTCTCGTTCTAGCGGCCGCGCCGGCCGCTGCGACCGACGATCTTGCCTTCTATCCATGCCTGACGCCGGCCCAGGCGTCTTTCGTGCAGACGGAACTGGGGCGCGGCGAGCCGCCGGCACGCGACCCGGCACAGCCGGGAAGCGGTTGGGACTATGCGGTGGTCGATCTCGACAATGACGGCGTGAGCGAAGTGGCCATTCGGCCCTCGGCCGCCTGCGAGGGACCGCGATGCGGCGTTGCTGTCTTCACCCGGATCAATGGGCGATGGGTCGAGATCCTGAACGTGTCCGACCGGGCGTTGAGCGTCGCGCGCCAGATCCGTCGCGGCTACAGGGACATCCTGTCGGATCGTGGCACGTGGCGTTGGTCCGGCAGGGCTTATGCGTTGGTGAACTGAGCCGGTCTCCGGCGCCGCGTCAGCCCCCCGTCGCCGTTTCGTACTCCGCGGACAATTCCAGCCATTCTTCCTCGGCGGCCATCAGGCTGCGCTCGAGGTCGGAGCGCTGTGCGGAGAGCTGCGACGCCTTGAGCGGCTCCTTCTGGAACGTGTCGGGATCACCGAGCACGGCATCGACGCGGGCGATGAGTTCGGTGAACCGCGCCATCTTCGCCTCCAGCGCCTCGATCTTCTTGCGCAGCGGCGCCAGCGCGACGCGCTTGCCGGCGGCCTCGCGGCGGGTGTCGGCGGCCGATGCGCGGTCGTCCTCGCGGCGCGCCGCCGGGCGGTCCGGACCCTCGAGCACGAACTTCCGGTAGGCGTCGAGATCGTCGTCGAAGGGCTTCACGCTCCCGTTGGCGACCAGCCAGAGCCTGTCGGCGCAAGCCTCCAGCAGGAACCGGTCGTGCGAGATGAGGATGACCGCCCCGCCATAGTCGTTGTTCGCCTCCATCAGCGCCGAGCGGCTGTCGATGTCGAGGTGGTTGGTGGGCTCGTCGAGGATCAGCAGGTGCGGGCCGCCGAAGGTGGCGAGCCCCATGAGAAGCCGCGCCTTCTCGCCCCCCGACAGCGCGGAGACGGGCGTATCCGCCTTCGATCCCGAGAAGCCCATGCGGGCGCAGCGGGCGCGTACCTTCGCTTCCGTGCCGTCCGGCATCAGGTCGGCGACGTGGCGGTAGGGTGTGGCGCCGGGGTTCAGCTCGTCGAGCTGGTGCTGGGCGAAGTAGGCGACCTGCAGCTTCGAGGACCGCCGGACGGTCCCGTTCATCGCCGCGAGGCGGCCCGCGACCAGCTTCGCGAAGGTCGACTTGCCGTTGCCGTTGGAGCCCAGCAGGCCGATGCGGTCGTCGTCGGCGATGGAGAGCGACAGGCGGGACAGAACCGTCGTCTCGCCATAGCCGACGCTGGCGCCCTCCATGGCCACGATCGGCGGGGAGAGCGGCCGCTCGGGGGAGGGGAAGTCGAAGGGCAGGACGTCCTGGTCGACGATCGCTGCGATGGTCTGCATCTTCTCCAGCCGCTTGACGCGCGACTGCGCCTGCTTGGCCTTCGAGGCCTTCGCGCGGAACCGGTCGACGAAGGCCTGCAGGTGCCGGCGCTCGTCCTCCTGCTTCTTGCGCAGCTTGAGCTGCAGCGCCTGCTGCTCGGTCCGCTGGCGCTCGAACTGGTCGTACCCGCCGCGGTAGAGGTTGAGCTTCGCCTGGTCGAGGTGGAGGATCCAGTCCACCGACTGGTTGAGCAGGTCGCGGTCGTGGCTGATGACGAGCACCGTGTGCGGGTAGCGCACGAGGTAGTCCATCAGCCAGAGCGTGCCTTCGAGGTCGAGATAGTTGGTCGGCTCGTCGAGGAGCAGCAGGTCCGGCTCCGCGAAGAGAACCGCCGCGAGCGCGACACGCATGCGCCAGCCGCCCGAGAATGAGGAGCAGGGGCGCTCCTGCGCCTCTGAATCGAAGCCCAGGCCATGCAGGATCGCAGCCGCGCGAGCGGGCGCGGAGTGTGCGCCGATGTCGACGAGCCGCGTCTGGATCTCGGCGATGCGGTGCGGGTCCGTCGCCGTCTCGGCCTCGGCCAGCAGCGCGGCCCGCTCCGTGTCGGCGGCGAGCACCACCTCGGCCAGGCTTTCCTGCCCGCCCGGCGCCTCTTGCGCCACCGAGCCGATGCGCAGGCCGCGCCCGATCATCACCGAGCCGCCCTCCGGCGAGACCTCGCCGCGGATGATGCGAAACAGCGTGGTCTTTCCCGTGCCGTTGCGCGCGACGAAGCCGACGCGGGCGCCGGATGGGATCGCGACGGTTGCCTTGTCGAACAGGGTGCGGGCGCCGAGCCGGTAGGTCAGGTCGTTGACGTGCAGCATGGCGGGCTTGTCGCAAAGCCGGCCGCGCCGCGCAAGCTCAGCTGCGGCCGAGCAGGCTGTCCACGCTGGGGGCCGGGCCGCCATTGTTGGCCCTCGCCAGCACGGCGGCGGCGCGCGCGATGAGGTCGTACTTGGTCCGCGTCGCCATGAGGTCGCGGAACCAGGAGACGAGGTCCCCCCAGGGATCGACGATCTTGGCGAGCCCGGTGATGAAGGCCACCACCGTACCGACCTCCGTCTGGCCCTGCACCACGAACCACCCGCCGACAGCGAGCACCGAGGCGACGCCGAGGTGATGCAGCAGGTTCATGAGGAAATTCATCGAGAACTTCAGCTTGAAGATGCCCATGTTCAGCCCGAACACCCGGTCCAGGCGCTCGTGCTGGATGGTGTCGTGGAGGCCTGTGCGGTCACCGATGATGTCCGCGCCGACCGCGCGCAACGTGCCGATGCGTTCGGCGACGCGCCGGTTGATGGCAGCCTGGATCATCGGCACGAAGATGACCTGCGGCGTCAGCACCGCGAAGGCGACGAGCGCCATGACGGGCTGCAGGTAGACCATGTAGGCGAAGACGCTGATCAGGAGCCCGCCCTGCAGGACCGGCTCCGACGCGCTGACGGCCACGAATCCGGCTACCGGCTCCGCCTCCGCCAGCATCATCGACGTCTCGACGCCCAGCGCCTCCGGGGAACTCGCGTTCTCGGGCAAGGCGCGCTCGAGCTCGAGGAAGGTCCTGCGCATGGCGAGAACCGCGGTCTCGCCGACATAGCCGCGGTAGACGTTCATGCCGAGCTTGATGAGGCCCTCGCTCAGCGCAAGGGCGCCATAGGCTCCGGCGAGGATCGCAATGGTTCGGAAGGACCCGCCGGAGAAAGCGTCGTTGACGATCCGCCGCTGCACCTCAAGCGGCGCGGTGGACAGCAGGAACACCGCCACCGACAGAAGCGACAGCCCAATCTGGTGGCGCAGGCCGACCTTCTTCACGAAGCCGTAAAGCGTCATCGGCAGCGGCAAAGGCTGCGTCGCCTCCTGTGCCCCGTCGCTGGTCTCCACGGCCCCGCTTCTGACCGACGTCGCGGTCATGGCCTGGGCTCCTGCCGTCGTCCCATGGCGTCACTCTCCACCGGACAGACCCGGCATGCACCTTGGGAGAAAGCCAGACGCAGCCGTCGGGTTGCATCATCAATCGGGGAGGGGGATGAACTCTCCCTCGCCCGGCACGCCGTCGAAGCGTCCGGCGCGCCAGTCCGCCTTTGCCTGCTCGATGCGCTCCTTCGAGCGCGACACGAAGTTCCACCAGATGTAGCGCGGCCCGTCCATGGGCTCGCCGCCGAAGACCAGGATGCGCGCCGCCGTCTCGGCCGTCACCGTGACCGCCTCGCCGGGCCGCAGGACCAGCAGCCGCGAGGGCTCGAACCGGTCCGGACCGATGCTGATCGTGCCCTGCGCGACGTAGATCGCGCGCTCCTCGTGTTCCGCAGGCACCGGCAATCTCGCCCCCGGCTCCAGCATGGCATCCGCATAGACCATCTCGGAAAAGGTCCGCACCGGAGCAGTGCTGCCGTAGAGCGACCCGGCCACGAGGCGCACGCGCTTGCCCTCGGCCGCGATGACCGGCAGGTCGGCGGCGCCATGGTGGGCGAAGCCGGGATCGGTCTCCTCGAAGCGCTCGGGCAGCGCAATCCACGACTGTATGCCGAAGAGCGTGGCTTCGTTTTGCCGGATCTCCGGAGCCGTCCGCTCCGAATGGACGATCCCGCGCCCCGCCGTCATCCAGTTCACCTCGCCGGGGTCGATCGGCTGGACGACGCCGAGGCTGTCGCGGTGGAGGATCTGCCCTTCGAACAGATAGGTGAGGGTGGCCAGCCCGATATGCGGGTGCGGACGCACGTCGATTCCTGTCCCCGCCTTGAACACCGAGGGGCCCATCTGGTCCCAGAAGATGAAGGGACCAATCATCTGGCGCTGCGCCGACGGCAGGGCGCGGCGGACCTCGAACCCGCCCAGGTCGCGGGCGCGGGGAACGATCACCGTCTCGACGGCGGACGGCCCGTCGGCGTGGTCACAGTCGGCGTCCAGGGCGGGTGTGTGGAACTGTGTCATGGTCTGCTCCCGGGGGATTGCGCTGGACAGGATATAGGGTCGCCCGCATCCGGGCGCGCTTGCAGCCATGCCATCGCGGGTGTGCGCGGGCGCTTGCGGCCTTGGGCGGGTCGCCTTGCCGGCGCCGCCATGGGGCTGTAACCCTCCCGACCCCGCGACGAGGCGACCGGAGGAAGTGCGCGATGCCGTTCGAGATCCTGCCGGGCGAAGTGGTGGAGGAGCGAGACGTGCTGGCGCTGGTGGCGCTGGCGTCGGGCGGGGTCGTCCCTCAGGACGCCCGCACCCTGCAGGTCTACGAGCGTCTGAGGCTGCTCGGCCTCGCGCAGCGGGGCGACGCCGCCAACGACGACTGGTCCTTGCCGGCGTTCGGCCTCACCGATGACGGCGAGGCGGCGCTGCGGTTCCATTGGACGGCCATTGCCGAGATGATCGAGCGCCTCGCGCGCGAGCGCCGCGAGACTCCCTGACGTCTACCGGTTGGTGTTCTGGAATGGATCGCTGCGCGGCGTGGGCGTCGCGCTCGTCGCCGGGAAGAAGCGCTGCGTCGGCTGGCGCGGCGCTGTCGGCGTCCCGACCGGGCCAGCCACGCCGATCTGCCCGCCGGGCACGGTTCCCGGCGGAACCGGCACGCCCGGCGGTAGCTGGCCGCGCGCAGGCGGGACGGCCTGTCCGGGCGGCAGCGTCGCATCGCCGGTCATCGGAGCGTCGAGGCCCTGGTTGCGCCGGCGCTCGGCCGCGCGCTGCTGGTCGTTCCCGCGCAGCGGATCCGCGACGACGGCCTCCGGCGCATCCGGGATCACCACGGTTCCGCCTTTGCAGCCCGTCAGCCACACGTCGTAGATCGGGTGCTCGATGCCGTGCAGGCCCGGGCTCGAAGCGAAAATCCAGCCGCCGAAGATGCGGCGGTACTCGTTGGTGAAGGTGACTTCGTCGACCTCGATGAACGCCGTCGTGTTGGCGGGCTCGGTCGGCGGGCGCGTGTAGCAGAGCCGGGGCGTCAACTGGAGCGCGCCGAACTGCACCGTTTCGTCGACGGTGACCTCGAAGGAGATGATCCGCCCCGTGATCTTGTCGAGCCCGGCGAATATCGCGGTCGGGTTCTTGATCTTGTCGGCGAGCGCATGGCCGGCCCCGCAGGTCAGCATGGCCGCGGCGAGCAGGGCCGAAGTGGCGGCGGCGGCGATGGGGCGCAGGCTCGGCATGGTTGCTGGGTCGATCCTTCTGGCCGGCATCGCGCGAGTCGTCCGGCAACTGCGGCGCGGACGATTACCATGCGAAAAGGGGCGGAGAAAGGGCGAGGCTCGGGCCGCGGCCGTCCGGCATGCGCCGGCGGCCTCAGTTGCCCGGCGTCCAGGCTTCGTAGTCGCCGGTTGCCTTCGGGCGCTCACCCTTGGCGAGAATCGAGCCCTGCGGACGATAGGCGGCGGCGGTGCCGGTGGGGTTGGCGCGCCAGCCCATCTGCCACTCGCGCGGCTGATATCCGTCCTTGGTCGGCGGCGTGTCGCTCGTGTGGCGCAGCCACGCGTGCCAGCCCGGGGGCACCTTCGTCGCCTCGATATCGCCCGCAAACGTCATCCAGCGACGCACGATGCCGATGGCGGGATCCTTCCGGCCGCCGCGCGTCTGGTAATAGTGGTTGCCGAACTCGTCCTTGCCGACCAGTTCGCCATGGCGCCACGTATGGAAGCGCGTGCCCATGGTCTGGCCGTTCCACCAGGTGAAGATCTCGATGAGGGTGTCCTTGATGCCCATGGCCGCGATGCTCACCTCGTCCCCGGAAACCGGCCCCGCCTGCGCGTCCCGTGCGGCCGCCTGCGCCTCGTATCGCGGCGGACTATGGCCATCGGACCCATCTCTGTCCAGTCCGCGAAAGTCGCAAGTCGATTCCCGCCGCGACCCGACGATTCGCCTTTGGGTTGCGTTTCGGATTCGCGGCCCCGGGCGACTCGCGGGGATGCCGCTCCAATCCGGAAACCACCGGGTGACAGGGGCTTAGGCCGACCCGATGCGAGCGCACGCGAGCGCCTTGATGGCGCGCCTCTTGTCAAGGCTGCACCGAGGCCTGCCATGCCGCCCGGTGCATCCCGGGGACAACCCGCGCCGCGACGCCTTTTCGAACCATTGCGAATCTCGCAATTGAATCCGATGCTTGGCCTAAATGTGGCGAGATTCACGCACTGTTAACCTGTTCTGCGCTACATGTAGTGGCCAGGGGGCAGTCGGGCACAAACTGTTGACGCCCAGCGAGCCTTCACACTAGGGTCACACAGCGTTCGACGGCGGCGACGACGGGGTGGACTATCCTCCCGTGTCGCCTGTCGGAGCGGCCGTTCGACGGGTCCCGCAAGGTGATCCGGACAGGCCGCGCCCGGCAGGAACCACCGGTCGGGAGCAGGTATTGAGCAAGGCGGGTCAACCGCCGCGCGCGTTCCTCAGGGGCATGGTCAGACAGGGGCAGGAGCCGGTTTTCAGCCGGCTCGGCGGGCGCGCGGCGCCCGTCTCAGGGGATTTGAAAATGCGGATCGAACGTCGATACACCACCAGCGGCCAGTCGCCTTACGCGGCAATCCCCTTCCGGGCGGCCACGAGCGAGATCCGCAACCCGGACGGCTCGGTGGTGTTCCGCCTCGAGAACATCGAGGTACCCGAGGCGTGGAGCCAGGTGGCCTCCGACGTGCTCGCGCAGAAGTACTTCCGCAAGGCCGGCGTGCCGGCGCGCCTGAAGCGCGTCGAGGAGAACGACGTTCCGTCGTGGCTGTGGCGCTCCGCGCCGGACGACAAGGCGCTGGCGGCGCTTCCCGAAGGTGAGCGTTTCGGCTCCGAGATGAGCGCCAAGCAGGTGTTCGACCGCCTGGCGGGGTGCTGGACCTACTGGGGGTGGAAGGGCGGCTATTTCTCCTCCGAGGAGGACGCGCAGGCGTTCCACGACGAGCTGCGCTTCATGCTCGCCCGGCAGCTGGTGGCTCCGAACTCGCCGCAGTGGTTCAACACCGGGCTGCACTGGGCCTACGGCATCGACGGTCCGTCGCAGGGCCACTTCTACGTCGACCACAGGACCGGCAAGCTGACGCGCTCGAAATCGTCCTACGAGCATCCGCAGCCGCATGCCTGCTTCATCCAGGGCGTGCAGGACGATCTCGTCAACGAAGGCGGGATCATGGACCTGTGGGTGCGCGAGGCGCGCCTGTTCAAGTACGGCTCGGGCACCGGCTCGAACTTCTCGATGCTGCGTGGCGAGGGCGAGAAGCTCGCCG
>JAIYAB010000426.1 GCA_027489275.1 Hyphomicrobiales bacterium | reverse complement strand
TATTGAAAACGTTATCAATATTCTACGAACATCTAGACAATGAGATTCATGAAATACACCGCGTTTATCGGAAGGCTGCCTTACAGGCATCCAATGATCGGTCAAATCGATTGCGTCGATCCTACATCATTAGTGGAATTCTGCGAGGCGAGGAAGATGATGTAGTGCTCGCAAGACTGTTAGAACTACTATTGGAGTGAAGGGAAGTCAAATGATATTTTTATTGATTGTGTAATAAGCGGAATCGCAAAGTATACGAGTATCATAGATATGACTAAAACATGTTCGCGTGACAATCATTATAAACATAAAGAAAATTGTAGCCGAGAATTAGAGATCGTTTCTTAGGCGCATGACGCTATGAAACTTTGGAATAACAGTATTGGGTTGGCGAGATGGCTTCCTCGGAATGGAGGCTATATCTCGACGATACATACAGCTCGCCGCTCGTCTCTCACCCCCCGAACCCCATCCCCACCCCCGCCGGCTGCATCCGCACCAACCGGGAGTCCGCCACGGCCGCCTGGCGGTGTTTGACGGCTTCGCGGTAGGCGGGGTCGCGGATCATCTCCACGAAGGCGGCGACGGAGGGGTATTCGGCGATGAAGCATTCGTCCCACGCTTCCGTGCCGGGGCCGATGAGCATCAGCTCGAAGCGGCCGCGCCAGACGATGCGGCCGCCGAGGCGCTGGAAGACGGGGAGGCTCTCGCGCCCGTAGGCTTCATAGGCCTGCGCCCCCGTCGCCTCGCGCCCGTCCGGATAGGCGGCCTTCTCGCGAAAGCGCACGAGGTTGAGCATGTGAATCGGCCCCGGCCGGTCGTCGGCGCGGAAGGCGGCGAAGGTCTCGCGGGTCGGGTCGATATGGCCGGTCATCGGGTCGCCGGGGTTCGAAGCGGGGAGCGTGTGCCATGGGCGGGACCCCGGCGCGGGCCGGGCCGCCGCCATGATGCGACGCGGCCCGCCGCCCGGCAAGGGACGCAGGGTTGCAGCGGCCGGCCGCTCACAGGGCGAAGCCGCCCTCCCGCAGCGCGCGCACCAGCCCCGTATTGTCGCGGAAGACGTGTCCCGTCAGCCCCGCCGCGCGGGCGCCCTCGACGTTCTCCTCCCGGTCGTCGGTGAAGAAGGTCAGCGCCGGGTCGAAGCCCACCCGCGCGCAGGCCTCGCGGAAGCAGGCGGGGTCGGGCTTGGCGGTCCCCAGTTCGGCCGAGACGAGGATGCGGTCGCCGAACAGCGGCCGCAGCGCGGGGAACAGCGTGTCGATGCTCTCGCGCACGAGGTGATCGTTGTTGGTGAGGATGCCGACCGGCGCCGTCGGGGCGAGGCGGGCTACCGTGGCGAGCACGTCGTCGAACGGCGTCATCGCGATCCGCCGCGCTTCCACCCAGTCGTCGCGCCCGATCGGGTGGCCGAGCCGCTCGCCGAAGGCGGCGAGGAAGGCGTCCGCCGTCCACGGCCCGCCGCGGTCGGCCTCCTCCAGGAACCCGCTGTCCCAGATCCGCGCCCGCACCGCGTCCTCGCCCGTGCCGGCCAGCGCCGCGAGCCGCGCGACGCGCGCCTCCACGTCGTAGGCGCACAGCACGTCGTCCATGTCGAAGAGGGCGAAGCGGAGGGTCATGGGTGGAGAATAGAGGGAAAGGGGCGAATGGCGAACGGCGAATGGCGGGCGTGCAGCCGGGAGTGGCCCGCGGGGGGAGGGCGTGCTTGACCTGTGGGGCGCTTGGTCACACAAACGCAGGATCAGACACGAGCCCGAACGCCGGTCATGCCGAACGCCCCGTCCCCCGATGCCGCCCCCACCAAGCCGCCGCTGACCGTGCTGCTGTGCGCGCCGCGGGGGTTCTGCGCGGGGGTGGTGCGGGCCATCGATGCGGTGGAGCAGGCGCTGAAGCTGCACGGCGCGCCGGTGTATGTGCGCCACGAGATCGTCCACAACAAATATGTCGTGGAGGGCCTGCGCCGGAAGGGCGCGGTGTTCGTCGCCGAGCTCGACCAGGTGCCGGACGGGCCGCACCCGGTCATCTTTTCCGCGCACGGGGTGCCGAAGTCGGTCCCGCGCGAGGCTGACGGGCGCGGGCTCTTCGCCATCGACGCCACGTGCCCGCTCGTCACCAAGGTGCACCGCGAGGCGGAGATCCACCACAAGCGCGGCCGCACGGTGGTGCTGGTCGGCCATGCCGGCCATCCCGAGGTGGTGGGCACGATGGGCCAGCTCCCCGACGGCGCGGTGATGCTCGTCGAGACGGTGGAGGACGTCGCCCGGCTCGCCCCGGCCGAGGGCGCGAGCCTCGCCTTCGTCACGCAGACCACCCTGTCGGTGGACGACACGCGGGAGATCGTCGAGGCGCTGCGCGCCCGCTTCCCCGCCATCGTCGCCCCGCACAAGGAGGACATCTGCTACGCCACCACCAACCGCCAGGAGGCGGTGAAGCGCGTGGCGCCCTCGGTCGACGCGATGATCGTCGTCGGCTCGCCCAACTCGTCCAACTCGCAGCGCCTGCGCGAGGTCGCCGAGCGCGCCGGCTGCCCGGTGTCGCGCCTCGTGCTGCGGGCACAGGACATCGACTGGTCGCTCTTCTCGGGGATCTCCAGCCTCGGCGTCACCGCCGGCGCATCTGCGCCCGAGATCCTCGTCGAGGAGATCATCGACGCCTTCGCGGAGCGGTACGCGGTGGCGGTGGAGACGGTGTCGACGGCGGACGAGAGCGTCTTCTTCCCCCTGCCGCGCAACCTGCGGCCGAAGGATGCCGCGAGCGACGCCGCGGCCGGCGCGGCGGAGTAGGGCGGTTGGCGGTCTACACCGACGTCTCCGACGAGGAACTCGCCGCCTTCGTCGCCCGCTACGACATCGGCGCCGTGCTGGCCGCCAAGGGCATCGCCGAGGGCGTCGAGAATTCCAACTACCTGCTGCACACGGAGCAGGGGTTTTACATCCTCACCCTGTACGAGAAGCGGGTGAAGGAGGAGGACCTCCCCTTCTTCATCGGCCTGATGGAGCACCTCGCCGCCCGCGGCCTCACCTGTCCGCTGCCGGTGAAGGACCGCGCCGGGTCCGCGCTCGGTCGGCTCGCCGGGCGGCCGGCGGCGATCGTCACCTTCCTCGACGGCATGGGCGTGCGCCGTCCGGGCGTCGCGCACTGCGCGGGCGTCGGCGCTGCGCTGGCGCGCCTGCATCTGGCCGGCGCCGATTTCGCCATGCGCCGCGCCAATGCGCTGTCGGTGGGAGGGTGGCGTCCGCTCTACGAGGCGGCCCGCGACCGCGCCGACAGCGTCCAGCCCGGCCTCGCCGAGCACGCCGGCAACGCCTTGAACGACCTAGAGAGACACTGGCCGAAAGGCCTGCCGGAAGGCGTCATCCACGCCGATCTGTTCCCCGACAACGTCTTTTTCCTCGGCCCCCGCCTCACCGGCCTCATCGACTTCTACTTCGCCTGCACGGACTCGCTGGCCTACGACCTCGCCGTGTGCCTGAACGCCTGGTGCTTCGAGCAGGACGGGTCGTACAACCTCACCAAGGGCCGGGCGATGATCGCCGCCTATGAGCGCGATCGCCCGCTGACGCCTGCCGAAGTCGCCGCGCTGCCGCTCCTGGCCCGCGGCGCGGCGATGCGCTTCATGCTGACGCGGCTGGTCGACTGGCTCAACGTCCCGCCGGGCGCGCTGGTGCGGCCGAAGGATCCCCTGGAATACTATCGCAAGCTGCGCTTCCACGAGCGCGCCGAGACGGCGGTCGACTACGGGCGCGAGCCGTGACCGACAAGGCCGACCGCCGGCTGACCATCTACACGGACGGCGCCTGCTCGGGAAATCCCGGCCCCGGCGGCTGGGGCGCGCTGCTGCGGTGGGGGGACACCGTCAAGGAAATGAACGGCGGTGAGGCCGACACCACCAACAACCGCATGGAACTCACGGCGGCCATCATGGCGCTGGAGGCGCTGAAGCGGCCCTGCGTCGTGGACCTGTGGACCGACAGCCAGTACGTGCGCCAGGGGATCACCTCCTGGCTCTACGGCTGGAAGTCGAACGGCTGGAAGACGGCCGACAAGAAGCCGGTGAAGAACGCCGAACTCTGGCAGCGTCTCGATGCCGCCCGGCATCGCCACGAGGTCCACTGGCACTGGGTGAAGGGCCACGCCGGCCATCCCGAAAACGAGCGCGTCGACGAACTCGCCCGCGAGGGCATGGCCCCGTTCAAGGCAGGCCGATAGGGACGGAGCGGGCTCCGTCCCCGGCCGTCTTTGTCGGTTGCTCAGAGCTTGGCGAGCAGGGCTTCCGCGCCGGAAATGTCGGCCTTCGAGGGGCCGTCCTCGACGTTGATCGAGGCGACGATGCCGTCCTCGACGATCATGGAATAGCGCTGCGAGCGGGTGCCGAGGCCGAAGCCGGTGCCGTCCAGCGCAAGGCCAATGGCCTTGGCAAAGTCGCCGTTGCCGTCGGCGAGGAATTCGATCTTGCCCTTGCCGCCCGTCGACTCGGCCCAGGCGTTCATGACGAACACGTCGTTGACGCCGGTCACGGCGATCGCGTCCACGCCCTTGGCCATGATCGCATCGTAGTGCGTCAGGTAGCCGGGCAGGTGGTTCTTGTGGCAGGTCGGCGTGAAGGCGCCGGGCACGGCGAACAGCACGACCTTGCGGCCCTTGAACACTTCGTCCGTCGTGCGCGTGGCGGGCCCCTCGGCCGTCATCACCCGGAACGTGGCTTGGGGAAGGGTATCGCCGACTGCGATCGTCATCAGGAACTCCATCTCGTCGATTGACGCGCATACAGGGGCGCGAGACGCTGGTTATCTAGTGTGCGGCGCCGGCCAAGTCGAGCCGGGCGTCGATCTCGATCGCCTCGTCGCCCGCCGTCATCGTGAAGCGTACCGGCATATCTGCAAGCCGGCCGTCCTTGGGCCTGCCGTCGACGGTCACGCGGTAGGTGAGCATGCGCGTCCCGTCGGGTTGCTGCAGAGTGGCCACCGCCAGGGGCGCCGAGAACACCCAGCCGTCAGGTCCTTCCGTGAAGATGTCGACGATCCCGCGCGTGTCGGGCACCTTCGCCGTCACGGTCAGCGCCCGACCATCGGGCGTGGCTGAGGCCGAGACGATCGCCGGCGTGCCGGCGCCGCCCAGGCCCGTCGGCTTCGGCAATCGCGCTTCCGCCTCGTCGAGCGCGCGGGCATGGGCGGTCGACTGACCCTTGGGCGAGAGCTTGATCTGCGCCTCGCCCTTGGCGGGGATGCAGATTTTCTCGCAAATGGCGTAATCGACCTTCAGCACCAGCAGCGCGGGCTTGCGCGGGTCCGTCAGCCGCACGCGCAGCGGCAGCAGCACGTGCTCGACATAGCCGATGGAGGAGCCGGCCTGGTCATCGAACCGGTACGGCGCCGGCCACGACACGGTGACGTCGGCGACGTTCTCGGAGAGGCCCCAGCTGAACACCGGCGGCAGGCCGCTGTCGCCGGGCGAGCGCCAGTAGGTCTTGAAGTTGGGATCGAGCTTGAACTCGATCCCCGCGCGCCACAACGCGGGGTCGGAGATGTCGGGACCGCCGTCGACGAGCCTCAGCGCCGCGTGCAGCGTCTGCGACCACGGGGAGGCGCCCGGCGGCTGGGCAACGGCTGGAATGGCGGCGGCGACCAGCGCGAAGCACAGGCCGGCCGCGACCGCGCGGCGGCTCGGCTCAATTCCACAGGGCTGGCGTGTCGAAACTGTCATGCGTCCTTCATGCCTCTTCGCGCGCCTGACACCAAGTGAACACGCCGTGATCTGGGGCGCCTTGGAACATCCGACAGGGGGTCGCGTTGGCTTCGCACACGAAAGGGGATACCATGATCGAACTGGATATCTTCGATGTTGGTGAGGACATGAGCTCACGCGGCTTCCTCGACGGCCAGCTCCTGGTCGCCATGCCGGGGATGCCGGACCCGCGTTTCGCCCGGACCGTCATCTATGTGTGC
Organism: Hyphomicrobiales bacterium; assembly: GCA_027489275.1. Taxonomy (GTDB): domain Bacteria; phylum Pseudomonadota; class Alphaproteobacteria; order Rhizobiales; family Beijerinckiaceae; genus Alsobacter. Next base: position 761 of record JAIYAB010000426.1, on the reverse strand, counting down.
GCCCATTCGCCGGAGGGCGCGATGGGTCTGGTGATCAACCAGCCGGCGCAGAACATCGCCTTTCCGCACCTCCTCGAGCAGCTCGAGATCATCCCTTCCGCAAAGGGCATCCGCCTGCCCACGAAGGCCGAGGCGGTCGCGGTGCTCAAGGGCGGCCCTGTCGAAACCGGGCGCGGCTTCGTGCTCCATTCGGCGGATTTCTTCATCGACAAGTCGACCCTGCCAATCGACGAGGGCATCTGCCTGACGGCGACGGTCGACATCCTGCGGGCCATCGCCCAGGGCGAGGGGCCGAAGGAGGCCGTACTGGCCCTCGGCTACGCGGGCTGGGGCGCAGGCCAGCTCGAAACCGAGATCAACGAGAACGGCTGGCTGAACTGCGACGCGGACCCCGCGCTCCTGTTCGACGGCGGATTCGACAGCAAGTACGAGCGGGCGCTGCGCAAGATCGGCGTCGATCCCGCCATGCTCTCGAGCCAGGCCGGTCACGCGTAGCGCCGGAGGCCAGCGCCGCGGCGGCGCCCTGGCGCGTCCTTCGAGACGGCCGCTGCCGCCTCCTCAGGATGAGGAGATTGCAGGCGAAGCGGAGCTGTCTGGAGGCTGAGGGTCACCCGACCCGATAGACGAAGTAGCGGCGCTCCGGCAGTCCGAGAGCCGACGCGATGTCCGGCACGCCGAGGCTGAGCGCCTGGTCCGACAGCACGACGGCGTGCGGCGCCAGCAGAGGCGGCAGCAGGCGGGAGAGGGTCGCAGCGAAGGCT
>JAIYAB010000042.1 GCA_027489275.1 Hyphomicrobiales bacterium | reverse complement strand
GATCTGTCGCTGTCGCGGCTGGACAGGTTCCGCCACGCCAAGGGCGGCACGCCCACGGCGCAGCTGCGCGAGCGGATGCAGCGCACGATGCAGAGCAACTGCGCCGTGTACCGCACCGGCGACGTGCTGGCCGAGGGCCAGAAGCTCATCCACGAGGTGTGGCGCGGCACCGCCGATGTGAAGGTCACCGACCGTTCGCTGATCTGGAACTCGGACCTCATCGAGACGCTGGAGTTCGACAACCTGATCACCCAGGCCGTCGTCACGATGGAAGGCGCGCTCAACCGCAAGGAAAGCCGCGGCGCCCAGGCCCGCGAGGACTATCCGGACCGCGACGACAAGAACTGGATGAAGCATACGCTCGCCTGGATCGACGAGACGAAGCTGTCCGTCCAGATCGACTATCGCCCGGTGCACACCTACACCATGACCAACGAGATCCAGTACATCGAGCCGAAGGCTCGGGTGTACTGAGTCAGACAGAGCGCTACCGATGGTCCAGCTCACCCTTCCCAAGAACTCCCGCCCGGTCGAGGGCAAGGCGTGGCCGAAGCCGGCCGCCGCCAAGCGCCTGACGGAGTTCAAGATCTACCGGTACGACCCGGACGGCGAGGGCAATCCCCGCATCGACACCTACTGGGTGGACCGGGACGACTGCGGGCCGATGATCCTGGACGGCATCATCTGGATCAAGAACAAGGTCGACCCGACGCTGACGTTCCGCCGCTCCTGCCGGGAGGGCATCTGCGGCTCGTGCGCGATGAACATCGACGGCACGAACACGCTGGCCTGCACGAAGGCGATGGACGACGTCGCCGGCGTGATCCGCATCTACCCGCTGCCGCACATGGCGGTGGTCAAGGATCTCGTGCCGGACATGACGAACTTCTACGCCCAGCACGCCTCCATCGAGCCGTGGCTGCACACGGCGACGCCGTCGCCGGAGAAGGAGTGGAAGCAGTCGCCGGAGGATCGCCAGAAGCTCGACGGCCTCTACGAGTGCATCCTGTGCGCCTGCTGCTCGACGTCGTGCCCGAGCTACTGGTGGAACGGCGACCGCTATCTCGGCCCGGCGGCCCTGCTGCAGGCCTATCGATGGCTGATCGACTCGCGCGACGAGGCGACGGGCGACCGGCTCGACAATCTCGAGGATCCGTTCCGCCTGTATCGCTGCCACACCATCATGAACTGCGCCAAGGCCTGCCCCAAGGGGCTCAACCCGGCCAAGGCCATCGCTGAAATCAAGAAGATGATGGTGGCGCGTCAGTACTGAGGCCGCCTCCGACGAGGTCCTCAGGAGCGCGAACGGCTACGCGGCGACGCATCGAGGATGCGTCGCCGTCGCGGGCTTCACCGCATGCCGCCATAGCAGCCGTGTCCCGCGCCGACGTGGCGCGGTCCAGTTTTTCTCACGAGAGGAGACGCCGGCGGGTCGACCCCGCCGGGCCTCACTTGCCCTTCGAAGCGGGCTTCGCAGCGGCCTTGGCCGGAGCCTTGGCCTTCGCGGCAGCCTTGGGCGCAGCGGCCTTCGGAGCAGCGGCCTTGGCCGGAGCCTTGGCAGCAGCCTTGGGAGCAGCAGCCTTCGGAGCAGCGGCTTTGGCCGGAGCCTTGGCGGCGGTCTTGGGCGCAGCAGCCTTCGGAGCCGCGGCCTTGGCCGGAGCCTTGGCAGCAGCCTTGGGAGCAGCAGCCTTGGCCGGAGCCTTGGCGGCAGCCTTCGGCGCAGCGGGCTTCGCCGACTTGGCGGGAGCCTTAGCGGCCGTCTTCGCCGCAGCCTTGGGAGCTGAAGCCTTGGGAGCCGCGGGCTTTGCTTCCGCCTTGGGAGCAGCCTTCGACTTTACGCTACCGGTGGACTTCGCAGTCTTCGCCATGGGATACCCTCCGAATCAGGCGACGCGCGGTGAGCGTGGCGAACTAACCTGAAAAAAGAGTATTCGTCACAAAATTTTCAAGTTTTGGCAGGGGTTGCGACCCGTACCCGTCGGCCGCGCCGTGTCTGGAAAGGCCGCCAGCCGCCGCCAAGCCGAACCATCGCCGTGGCAAATTCATTTTGTTTTTCAGATGTTTCAGGAAGCTTCCCGTGCTGTCGCCCGGACGTTTCGATCTGCAGCAGATCAGCCGGTTCGAACGCGAACTCTGCTTCGAATTTTCGGGCCAGCGCCTGCATCGCTCGGTTGTGCGACAGGCAGCTCATATAGATCCGCCGCGCGCCGAGCGTCCGCGCGTCGTCGATGATTCGCGAAAAAAGCGCCGTCGCGACGCCGCGTCCGCGGTACTCCGGTTCGACGGAGAAAGTCGCTTCGGCGGCTCGTTCCGATACCGGCCGCAGCTCCGCCGCCGCCCGCATGAACCCGCTGTCGAAGAAGCCGAAGAGGGTGCTGTCATGACTGAACGCGGTGGCCGCATAGCGCGCCACGAACGCGTCCGACGCCGGCATGGCGAAGCGGCTCCGGCGGCTCTCGCCATCGAGCCGCAGCAGGTGCTCGCGGAACGCGCTGAAGTCCCCCCGCGCAAGCCTGCGGATGCCGGCCGACACCGCGTGTGGAACTGGATCAGGAGAGGTGTTCAAGCAGAGCCTCCGGCCGCCTTTCGTCCGCCTCGATCCCTCCCAAGACCAGAGCGAATCCTACCATGGCAATGACCAGCATGAACGGGCGATCGTGACGGCCTGCGGGCGGCCCGCGTCGTTCTTTCGTTGCATGGCCGTCCTCGCCCGCCTTGTCCGGCCCCTGAGCGCATGCGACACCACGTCGATCCACCACCGGTGCCGCCCATGCCGCAACCGCCCGAGCCCGCCGAACTCGTCGATGCGCTTCGCCGCATGGGCCTCGTCGCCGGCTCGCCTGCGCTGGAGCCGCTCACGGGCGGCGTGTCCTCCGACATCTGGCGCGTCGAGGAGGCCGGGCGGGTCTTCGTCGTCAAGCGCGCGCTGGGCAAGCTCCGCGTCGCCGCCGACTGGCGCGCCCCGGTCGAGCGCAACCGGTACGAGGTCGCATGGATGCGCGAGGCCTCCGCCATCGTGCCCGACGCCGTGCCGGCGATTCTCGGGGACGATCCAGCCGCCGGGCTCTTCGCGATGGCGTGGCTGGCGCCGCAGGAGCATCCGGTGTGGAAGTCGCTGCTGCACGGCGGCCATGCCGACCCGGCCTTCGCCGCCCGTGTGGGCACGGTTCTCGCCGCAATCCACTCCGCCACCGCAGGGCGGGCCGATGTCGCGGCACGCTTCGCCACGGACCACATCTTCCACCCCATCCGCCTGGAGCCTTACCTCGAGGCGACGGCGTTGCGACACCCCGCGCTCGCCGGCCCGCTGATGGAGTTGTCGCGCGCCACTCTGGCGACGAAGATCGCCCTCGTGCATGGCGACGTGTCGCCGAAGAACATCCTCGCGGGCCCGCGCGGCCCGGTGATTCTCGACGCGGAATGCGCGTGGTACGGCGATCCCGCCTTCGACCTCGCCTTCTGCCTCAATCACATGTTGCTGAAGTGCCTGTGGACGCCTTCCGCGACGCAGGGGTTCCTGGCCTGCTTCGACGCGCTGGTCGCGGCCTACCTCGCGGGCGTCGCCTTCGAGCCGCCAACCGCGACGCAGGCCCGTGCCGCCGCGCTTCTGCCGGGGTTGTTCCTCGCCAGGGTCGACGGAAAGTCGCCCGTCGAGTACGTACGGACTCAGGAGCAGCGCGACCTCGTCCGCGCGACCGCGCAGCCTCTTCTTGTCGACCCGCCGACGCGCCTCGCGACCGTGCGCGACGCATGGGCCGCGCGCCTGCGCGGCGCCTGATCCCGCCTTCGAGGACATCGCATGACTTCCTCCGCCGTCGCCTCCGTCAAGGCCCGCCGCGTCTGGGATTCGCGTGGCCGTCCCACCGTGGAGGTCGAAGTCACGCTCGCAAGCGGCGCCTCTGGCCGCGCCATCGCCCCGGCCGGCGCATCCACCGGCAGCGGCGAGGCCATCGACCTGCGTGACGGCGGGCCCCGCTTCGGCGGCCTCGACGTGACGCATGCCGTGGCCCACGTCGCGCGTGAGATCGCGCCGGCGCTCGAGGGCCGCGACGCCGCCGCGCAGGCCGTCGTCGACGCCGCGCTGGTCGCGCTGGACGGCACCGCCAACAAGGCTCGCCTCGGCGGAAACGCCATCGTCGCGACCTCGATGGCAGTGCTGCACGCCGCCGCCGCCCATGCCGGGCTGCCGCTGTGGCGCCATCTCGCCGGCGATCGCCCGGTGCGGATCCCGGTTCCCGAGATCCAGATCTTCGGCGGCGGCGCGCACGCCGCCCGCCGTGTCGACATCCAGGATTTCATGGTGATCTGCCCCACCGCCGGCAGCTTCGCCGAGGCGCTCGACCGCACGGCCGAGGTCTACCGGTGCGCCGGCATGCTGCTGAAGGAGCGCGGGCTTCTCCAGGGCGTTGCCGACGAGGGCGGCTTCTGGCCGGCGTTTGACTCCAACGAGGAGGCGCTCGACATGCTGGTGCGCGCCATCGAGCGGGCCGGCTTCACGCCGGGCGACGAGGTGTCGATCTCGCTCGACGTCGCGGCCTCCGAGTTCGGCCGCGGCGGCCTTTACCGGCTGGCCCGGGACGGGCGGGAGCTCGACACCGGCGGCATGATCGACCTGCTCGGCGGCTGGCTGTCGCGCTACCCAATCGTCTCCATCGAGGACCCGCTGGCCGAGGACGACGCCGAGGGCTTCCGCGCCTTCACGACCGCGCACGGCGCGCGCGCCCAGGTGATCGGCGATGACTTCCTCGTCACCAGCGCGTCGCGTGTCGCCGACGCGGCCGCCCGCCGCGACTGCACGGCCGTTCTCGTCAAACCCAACCAGGCCGGCACGGTGACCGAGACGCTGGCCGCGCTGTCTGCCGGCAAAGCCGCCGGTTTCGGCACCATCGTGTCGGCGCGCTCCGGCGAGACCGAGGACGTCACGATCGTCCACCTGGCGGTGGGGTGGGACGCCGGACAGTTCAAGGTCGGCTCCATCACGCGCGGCGAGCGCACCGCCAAGTGGAACGAGATGCTGCGCATCGAGGAAACACTCGGCGCCAGGGCCCGCTACGCCGGCCCCGACGCCCTCGCCTACGCCCGCTGAACCGTTCTCGCGCACAAGGAGCGCCGCATGGCCGACTACCGCCTCCACTGCTTCGCCCAGTCCGGCAACGCCTACAAGGTGGCGCTGCATCTCCAGCTCGCCGGCATCCCGTGGGAGCCGGTCTTCGTCGATTTCTTCAAGGCCGGGCAGACCCGCACCCCCGAGTGGCGCGAGAGCGTGAGCGCGATGGGGGAGGTTCCCGTGCTCGAGCATGGCGGCCGCCGCTACACGCAGTCGGGCGCGATCCTGACCCTTCTGGCCGAACAGACCGGGCATTTCGCGCCGCGCGACGCGGACGAGCGCTATGAAACGCTGCGGTGGCTCCTGTGGGACAACCACAAATTCACCAGCTACTACGCCACCCTTCGCTTCTTGCTCGGGCTTGCGAAGACGGGCGAGACCCCCGTGACCGAGTTCCTGCGCGCCCGCGCCAAGGCGGCCTTCGCGGTGGCCGACGCGCATTTCGGCCGGAACGCCTTCGTCCTCGGCGACCGGCCGACCATCGCCGACCTGTCGATGGCGGGCTACGTCTTCTTCCCCGAGGAGACGGGGCTGGACTGGGATGCCTATCCCGCCCTTTCGGCGTGGCGCGAGCGCATCCGCGCTCTGCCCGGCTGGGTGCATCCCTACGAGCTCATGCCCGGCCATCCCCTGCCGGCCTGAGCGGTCGCAGCCCGGTCCGCGCCTCCGGTACGGGTCAGGCCGCGCCACTATTCAGACGCGTCTCCTGCGGATGGACGATTGCCGCGAGCCGTCGCCGCGCGTTAAAGGCTCCCGTCACCGCAGGATCCTCCGTGCCGTCCAGCATCGCCAACCGCTACAACGCGCTCGTCGCCTCCGGCGCCATCGAGGAGGATCCGGCCCAACGGGACGTGGTCCGGCGCCTCGTCGCGCTGGCGGAGGCCCTGACCGAGCGCCAGCTTGCGCGCAAGGGCCGCGCGCTCGGCTGGCTGTTCGGCAAGCGCGCGCCGCCCGCGCAGGTGAAGGGGCTTTACGTCTGGGGGTCCGTCGGGCGCGGCAAGACGATGCTCATGGACCTGTTCCACGAGCGCCTGCCGGTCGCCGACAAGCGGCGCGCGCATTTCAACTCCTTCATGGCCGACGTGCATGAGCGAATCTTCGCCTTTCGCCAGAAGGTGAAGAGCGGCACGGTGAAGGACACCGATCCGATCCCCGCCGTCGCCGCCGACCTCGCCGACGAGGCGTCGGTGCTCTGCTTCGACGAGTTCACGGTCACCGATATCGCCGACGCGATGATCCTGGGCCGCCTCTTCACGGCGCTCTTTTCGCGCGGCGTCACGGTGGTGGCGACCTCGAACGTCGAGCCGAATCGGCTCTACGAGGGCGGCCTCAACCGCGCGCTGTTCCTGCCCTTCATCGACCTGCTGCAGGAGCGCATGGAGGTCGTGAAACTCGAGGCGCGCACCGACTTCCGGCTCGAGAAGCTCGAGGGCGCCGAGGTCTGGATCGTGCCGGCGGACGATGCAGGCACGGCGACTCTGGACGACGCCTTTGCCCGCCTGACCGGCGGGCAGCCTGCGGGGCCGGTGTCGCTGAAGGTCAAGGGACGCGAGGTCGTGGCTCCGCGCGCCGCGCAGGGCGTGGCGCGCTTCTCCTTCCACGACCTCTGTGGGACGCCTTTGGGAGCCTCCGACTACCTCGCGATTGCCGAGCGCTTCCATACCCTGCTCATCGACCGGGTGCCGGTGATGGGCATCGAGCAGCGCAACGAGGCCAAGCGCTTCATCACGCTGGTCGACGCGCTCTACGATTCGGGCGTGAAGCTGCTGACGACAGCAGAGGCGGAGCCGCAGGCCCTCTACACAGCCGCCGACGGGCGTGAGGCGTTCGAGTTCCACCGGACCGCCTCCCGCCTCATCGAGATGCGCTCGAAGGAGTATCTGGCGGCCCCGAAGGGCCGGCGCGACTCCGCCGCCTCCGGCAGCACCACGGGCCTCGTCGAGACCTGACCGTCAGGTGAGCGCCCAGTCCGCCAGAAGGGCGAGGACGACGAACGCCATCACCCCGGTCGCGGCCCAGCCGAGCACGCGCAGGGCCGGGCCGGCGCGCACCGGACCCATGACCTTGGCGCTGCCGACGAGCGTCATCATGACGGCCATGACCGGAACGGCAACGATGCCGTTGATCACCGCGGTCCAGAACAGCATCCGGATCGGATCGAGCGGCGACAGCGCGATGACCGCTCCGATCAGGGTCGAGCCGGCGACGATGGCGTAGAAGCCGCGCGCGTCGCGCGGCGCGTCCTCGAGGCTGGAGCGCCACGAGAAGGCCTCGGCGACCGCGTAGGCGGCCGAACCGGCCAGCACCGGCACCGCCAGAAGGCCGGTCCCGATGATGCCGGCGGCGAACAGGTAGAAGGCGAAGTCGCCGGCCAGCGGCCGCAACGCCTCGGCGGCGTCGGCGGAAGTCGTGATCGTGGTCATGCCGCTGGCGTTGAGCGTGGCGGCCGTCGTCACCATGATGCAGGCCGCGATGGCGATCGAGAAACCCATGCCCACCGCCGTATCGATGCCGATCCGGCGCAGCGTGGGCCTGGCGCTGCGGGCGGAGTCGCGCAGGGGCCTCCCGTGGCGTGCGAGGCGCAGGTCTTCCACCTCCTCCGAGGCCTGCCAGAAGAAGACATAGGGGCTGATCGTCGTGCCGAAGATCGCCACCACCATCACGATGTAGTCCGGGTCCAGGGAGGGTCGCGGGAGCAGGGCCCCCAGCAACGCGTCCCCCCACGGCACGTGGACGCTCAGCACGGTGGCGACGTACACGAAGAGCACCATGGTGAGGCCCTTCAGCAGCGGCGCGTAGCGGCGGTAGGGGATCAGGACCTCGAGCGCCGCACAGCCGACGCCGAGCGCCAGCGCATAGAGCGCCGCATGGCCGCCGATGACGAGCTTCAGGGCCGCGCCCATCGCCGCGAGGTCGGCGGCGATGTTGATGGTGTTGGCCGCCAGCAGCAGGAAGACGAGCCACACCACCACCCAGCGGGGGAACACCGTCTGCACGTTGGCGATGATGCCGCCGCCCGTGGTCCGTCCGATCCGCGCGCCGACCACCTGGATCGCCACCATGAACGGGTAGGTCAGCACCACCGTCCACAGCATCCCGTAGCCGAACTGCGCGCCGGCCTGCGAGTAGGTCGCGATGCCCGAGGGATCGTCGTCCGCGGCGCCGGCCACCAGGCCCGGGCCGAGCAGCCGCAGGACGGTGTGCCGGGCGTGATGATGAAGCTTCGTCGGCGCCTTTGGGTGGTCCATGGGGGGACTAGATCACAGAAACATCGTCCGATGGATCGGGTGATCCCCTCAGGCCGTGCGAGCCGGTTCCGCCCCGTTGCGGCCCGGGCTAGTGTTGGCGCGGATGGAGGCAGCATGGCCGTGGCCGGGATGGACAACGACGCGACGGACGCGCGCATTCTGGCGGCGGCGCTCGACCATGTCCGCCGCTACGGCTACGAGCGGACCACCGTGGTGTCCGTGGCGCGCGATGCGGGGATGACGCACGCGAATGTCTACCGCTACTTCCCCTCGAAGCTGGCGCTCGCCGATGCGCTCACCGCCGCGTGGCTGAAGCCGGTGGAGGCGGACCTCGCCGTCATCGCCGATGCGCCCGATCCCGCCGACGACAAGCTCGAGCGCCTGCTGCTGGCCTGGGCGTCGGCACTGCGCGATGCGCTGGAGCAGGATCCGAACCTGTTCGACGTGTTCACCGAGGCCTCCAGCGCCATGCGCGGCGTCGCCCGCAAGCACCGCTCGCGCGTCCGCCTGCTGATCGAACGCATCCTCGAAGAGGGCGTCGGTTCGGGCATTTTCGTGGTCAAGCGCACGGAGCGCGCGGTCGCGCTGGTCCATGACGGGCTCTTCCGCTTCATCCACCCCCTTGCGATCCGGCTCGACCGCGACGTGCCGCGGCGGTTGCTGGACGAACGGCTCGAAACGATCGTCCGCTCCACGCTGAGGACCCTGAAGGCGGGCGGAACCTGAGCGGGCGGCCCTTTAACTCCACGCTCACGATGGCAGCAGAAAGCTGTTACAAATGACAATCATTGAAATTTGTAACGTCGCATCGATGGCCATTCCCTGCGCATGACGCTGCCCGCAGTCACCACCTGAAGCTCAACGATTTCAGGGGCTTCACCCCCGGGAGCCAGCTCGGGCGCCGCCGCAGAAGGGTCCGGTTCGCCGCCCGAACTACGCCTTTTGCGCGGCTTGCCGCTGTCATCGTCCGGGGCTAAGGGGGTTGCCGTCCCGGGCGGACGGCGTTCGTCGCGGGCTCGATTTTGACCTCGTCCAAGGAGCCCTGGACCCATGGCGCGCAAGAAGATCGCTCTGATCGGATCCGGCCAGATCGGCGGCACCCTCGCCCATCTCGCCGGCCTGAAGGAACTCGGCGACATCGTTCTCTTCGACATCGCGGAAGGCGTTCCGCAGGGCAAGGGCCTCGACATCGCCGAATCCTCGCCGGTCGACGGCTTCGACGCCCGCTATTCGGGCGCGAACTCCTACGAGGCGATCGCCGGCGCCGACGTGGTGATCGTCACGGCGGGCGTTCCGCGCAAGCCCGGCATGAGCCGCGATGACCTGCTCGGCATCAACCTCAAGGTGATGGAGCAGGTGGGCGCCGGGCTGAAGCAGTACGCCCCCAACGCCTTCGTCATCTGCATCACCAACCCGCTCG
>JAIYAB010000293.1 GCA_027489275.1 Hyphomicrobiales bacterium | reverse complement strand
CGACGCTGGCGAGGCTGTCGCGGGTGATGCGCGCGAAGAAGGGTGACCGTGCCTTCACGGGGGCGACCTCAAGACCGGGCCGGGGCCCAGCGCTTCACCTCGCAGTTGCGCATCCATTCTCCCGTCAATGCGTGGAAGAAGGTGCCGTGGCCGATCACCGCGATGCGCTGCGCCTCGTGCGCGTGCAGCCAGTCCCGGAAGGCCGCGACGCGGCCTTCGAACACGTGGAGCGGTTCGACGGCGAAGCCCGTCGCCACCGCCGGCTCGTGGTGCCACCAAGGGTCGTTCAGGTGGTCGAAATCGAGATGCGGGAACTCCGCCTTCAGGTGCATGGGCGAGCGGCCGACATCGCAGGAGCTCTCCAGCTTCTCGCGGTGCCGGCAGGTGACGTGCACCGGCAGGCCGCGGTGCCCGAAGATGCCGTGCGTCGTCTGGATCGCCCTCGTCAGCGGCGAGGACACGACGATGTCGAACTCCGCCCCCGCGAGCTCCTCGCGCGCCTGCAGGGCCTGCTGTTCGCCGAGCGGGGTGAGCCGCGCGTCGAAGTGACCCGGATCCTGCCCCGTGCGCTCGTAGTGCTCGTTGAAGGTGGACTGGCCGTGGCGGATCAGGACGATCGTCTTCATGGGAACCCTGCGTTGCTGCCGTCGCAGGGCATAAGCCGCGACGGCCCGCAGTTCAACCGCCGGGCGACCAAAGCGGTCACACCGTCTCCCAGCGACCGGTCTCTCCGGCGCGCACCAGCGCGTCGAGCGCCCGCATGTTGAGGATGGCATCCTCGATTCCGCCGGCGACTGGGGCGAGGCCGCGAACGGTCCGGCCGAACGCCTCCGCCTGCAGCTGGTACTGGTCGACTGCCGGGAAGACGATCTCGCGCGCGCTGCGGTCCCCCGGGCGCGAACCATCGTCGACGAAGATCCGCGTCGACTCGTCCGGCGGTGCGTTGAAGGGGATCTCGATCTCGATGCGGCCCTTCGTGCCGAGCGCCTGGACGCGCTGGAAGGGCACGAGCTGCGTCGAGACGCTGAAGGCGAGGTGCCGCCCGCTGCCGAAGTCGAACAGGCCGCTCGACAGCGTGTCGGTGCCGAACGTGGTGGAGCGCTCGATCACAGCCGTGGCTCGCAGGGGATCGGCGGCGAAGAGCAGACGGCCCGACATGAGCGCGTAGCAGCCGATGTCCAGAAGCCCGCCGCCGCCGACCTCCTTGCGGTTGCGGATGTTGGCGGGATCGGCGTTGAAGTAGCTGAAAGCGACCTGGACGGCGCGCAGCTCGCCGATCTCCCCCGACGCCACGATCTCGATCGCCTTCCGCCATTGCGGGTGATGGCGGATCATGAAGGCCTCGGCGACATGAATGCCGGGCGGCACCGCGCGCAGCGCCTCGGCCTCAAGCGCCGTGATGGCGATGGGCTTCTCGCACAGCACGTGCTTGCCGGCCCGCGCCGCCGCCAGCGTCAGCGGCACGTGCAGGTGGTTCGGCAGGGGATTGTAGATCGCCTCGATCTCCGGATCGGCGAGCAGTTCCTCGTACGAGCCGTAGGATCGTGCCGCGCCGCATTCTGCCGCGAATTCGGCCGCCCGCGCGGCGTCGCGCGAGCCCACCGCGACGATGCGCAGCTCCTTGCTGCGCAGCATGCCGGGAACGACCTTCTGTCGCCCGATCTTCGCCGTGCTCAGGATGCCCCAACGGACGGGAGAGGTGATGTCGGCCATGGAAGCTGTCCTCGCTGCGCGGCCCGGCGGCCGACTGTGTCGTGATCATTCGGGGGTGCGATGTCAGCCCGGCATGGCGGCGCTGATCTCGCGGGCCGTGGCGATGGCCGCCTCCCGCAGGGCCTCCGCCTCGAGCGGCTCGGTGCCGAGCAGGAAGGGCACGCTCAGCGCGGCCGCCACCTGCCCCGCGCGGTCCGTCACCGGCGCGGCAAAGGCGTAGATGCTCGGCGCGCTCTCGCCGCGGTCCTGCGACCAGCCGGCCCGCCGGATCCGCGCGGCCTCGGCCTTCAGCCGCTTGGGGTCGGTGATGGTGCGGTTGGTGAAGGCCTGAAGCGGCCGCTCCAGCCACGCCGCCTGCTGGTCCGCCGTCTGGTGGGCGAAGAGAAGCTTGCCGGCGGTGCCGGCATGGATGGGCATCCGCTGGCCCGGCGTCACCGTCAGGGCGTAATCCCGGCGTCCCTGCGCGACGGCGATCACCAGCACTCCTTCCCGGTCCACGACCGAGAGCTTCACGCTGTAGCCGACCGAGGCGGCGAGCCTGTCGATGAAAGGCTGGGCGAGCGCGGCGAGGTCGACATCCGTGCCGCCGCTCGCCACGTGGGAAGCAAGCGTGAGGATGCGCCGGCCCAGCCGATAGGCGCCGGCGGCGTCCCGCTGCACCATGTCGTGAGACTGGAGGGTGTTGAGGATCCGGTAGACGGTCGTTCGCGGCAGGCGCAGCTCGTTGGTCAGCATGGTGATCGAGGCCCCCGCCGGCCGGGATTCCAAGCGTCCCAGAACGTCCATCATACGGTCGATCACCGGAATGGTGTGCCGCGCGGTCGCGTCCTCCACCACCGCGCCGCGGGAGGAAGCCTTGCTCGACAACGTTGACATGGCTCGCGGGGCGTCCCTAGTATGATCCAAATCAGAATAATCAAAGTTCATATTTGGAATGCGGCGGCGAGGCAAGCGATCTCGCCACTGCGTCCGGGAAACGCATCCAGGAGGAAGTGCCGATGCTGTCGGTCTCGTCCATCGCCCACGTCGCCATCCGCGTGAAGGACATCGGGCCGACGCTCGACTTTTATGTCGGCAAGCTCGGCATGCGGGAGATGATGCGCCTCGATCGGGACGGCCGGCTCTGGCTGCTCTACCTGCGCATCACGGACACCCAGTTTCTCGAGGTCTTCCCGGAGGGCGAGGGCGACCGCGCCGCCGCGCGCGAGGCCGTGGGCTACAACCACATGTGCCTCGAAGTCGCGGATATCGACATCGCCGTGCGCGAACTCGCGGACGCGGGCGTCCCGCTGATCCGCGACAAGCAGTTGGGGGCAGACGGCAACTGGCAGGCCTGGATCGAGGATCCTGACGGCCACCGCATCGAGCTCATGCAGATGATGCCCGACAGCCTGCAGGCCGGGGCGCTCGCGCGCATGGCCGCGGCGCGTTGAGGCACGGCGCGGCATCCGGGGACACGCGATGAAGATCGTCGGATTCAAGACCTTCGTGGCCAACGTGCAGCGCACGAACTTCGTGTTCGTGAAGCTCTACACGGACGACGGCATCGACGGCGTCGGCGAGGCCACGCTGGAGTGGAAGACGCTCGCGGTCGTGTCCGCGCTGCAGGAGCTGGAGCGCCAGCTCGTCGGCCGCGACCCGTTCCGGACAGACGCGATCATCGAGCAGCTTCACCGCGACAGCTACTGGCGGACGGGCGCCGTGTTCCGCACCGCGCTGGGCGCGGTCGAGGCGGCGATGCTCGACATCAAGGGCAAGGCGCTCGGCGTGCCGGTCTACGAGCTGCTCGGCGGCAAGTACCGCGACCGGGTCGCCTGCTACGCGAACCACTGGTTCTTCGGCGCGCGGACGCCGGAGGAGTATCACGCGGCGGCAAGGCGCGGCGTCGCGATGGGCTACAGGGCCCTCAAATGGGATCCCTTCGAGGCTTCCGACCTGGAGATGGACCGCGCCCAGCGCCGTCGCACCATCGCCATCGTCGAGGCGGTGCGCGATGCCGTCGGTCCCGACATCGACCTGATGCTCGACGTCCACGGCCGCCTCAACGTGCCGACCTCGATCGCCATGTGCAAGGCGCTGGAGCGCTACGACCTGACGTGGATCGAGGAGCCGACGCCGCCCGAATCCATCGACGCGCCGGCGGAGGTGCGCGCCGCCCCGCCGGTGCCGATCGACGCCGGCGAGCGCTGGTACGAGCCCGGCCGCTTCCTCGAGGCGCTGTCGAAGAAGGCCGTGGACATTCTCCAGCCGGACGTCTCCCACGCCGGCGGGCTGGCCGAGACCAAGCGCATCGCCCACATGGCGCACCTGCACCTCGTGCCCGTCGCGCCGCACAATCCGGTGGGACCGGTGATGAACGCGATGACGCTGCACACCGCCGTCGCCATCCCGAACTTCACGGTGTTCGAGACGGTCAGCGTCGACGTGCCGTGGCGCAAGGAGCTGGTGACCGAGAACCTCGTCTTCGAGGACGGGCACCTGCTGGCGCCGACGGCGCCCGGCCTCGGCGTCGAACTCAACGAGGAGGCCTGCGCGCGCTTCCCCTACGCGCCGCACGACGTGCCGCTGTTCGACGGGTCGATCAATGTGAGCGGCGTCGCCAGCGGCGCGCAGGTGATGGGGAAAGGCTGAGCGGATGCGCGTCGGGCTGACCCTGAGCGGCGACAACCTGAGCGAGGACGGCGCACGCTTCGCCGCCCAGCTCGGCGTGTCGGACGTCGTGGTCCATTTCAACGACTATTCCGCCGGCCCCGACGGCGCGCCCTATCTCCGCGAGGGCGCGGTGGGTCCGATCCTGCGTGACTGCCGAAGTGTCGCGCCGTGGGATCACGCGCGGATGGCCGACGCGGTGGCGATGCTGGCGCGCCACGGCCTGCGGGTGGCCGCGCTGGAGAACTTCTCGCCGGCCTTCTGGTCGGACATCCTCCTCGGCGGCCCGGCGCGCGACGCGCAGATGGACGGCCTCAAGCGCCTGGTGCGCGATGCCGGGCGGGCCGGAATCCCCGTCATCGGCTACAATTTCTCCATCGCCGGCGTCTGGGGCTGGAAGAAGCGGCCGGTGGCGCGCGGCGGCGCAACCACGGTCGTGCTCGACCTCACCGACGAGGAGCGCGACAGCCCGCTGCCCGACGGCATGGTCTGGAACATGCGCTACCGTGACCCGGTCCCCGGCGCGACGCCCGTCACCGTCGGCGAGGCGGAGCTGTGGGAGCGCTTCGCGTGGTTCCTGAAGGAGCTCGTGCCGGTCGCCGAAGAGGCGGGCGTGCGGCTCGCCGCGCATCCCGACGATCCGCCGCTGGAGCGGTTGCGCGGCACTGCGCGCCTCGTCAACCGGCCGGAGAAGTACGACCGGCTGCTCGGCCTCGTCGAGAGCCCTGCCAACGCGCTCGAATTCTGCATCGGCTCGCTGCAGGAGATGCCCGACTGCGACATCTACGCGACCACGCGCCATTACGCGCGGAAGAAGGCGCTCGCCTATGTCCACTTCCGCAACGTGAAGGGCCGCGTGCCGCGCTATCAGGAGGCCTTCGTCGACGACGGCGACGTCGACATGACGGAGATTGTCCGGATCCTGCGCGACGAAGCCTTCGAGGGCGTCCTCGTGCCCGACCACGTGCCCGACCTGACCTGCGCCGCCCCCTGGCACGCCGGCCATGCCTATACGGTCGGCTACATGAAGGCGCTCATCACCCATGCGGACACGCTGGGACCCTCGTGGTCCGCAGCGCGTCCTGCAGCAGTCCACGACGGAGGGCCGGGGAGCGCGCGAGCGATCGCCTGACCGTCCGAACCACAAGGCCAACACCTCTCAACAAACGGCCACGGAGGAAACGATGAAGTCGCTGAAAATCGCCGGGCTCCTTGCCCTTTCGGTCCTGTCGTCGGTGGCGACGACCACGCTCGCCCGCGCGGGCGAGGTGACGTGGTGGGCGCCGAACTGGGGCGAGGAGCGCGCCAAGGATCTCGCCAAGAGGTTCATGGCCGCCAACCCCGGCATCACCATCAAGATGGAGGTCACGGTCTCCAACGGCCTGCCGGAGCGCGTGCTCACGGCGATGCGCTCGGGCGCTGCGCCCGACATCATCGAGGTCCAGCACGGCTGGGTGAACGGCTACGCGCAGGGCGACCTGATCCTGACGCTCGACGACGTGATCCAGGACAAGGCCGACTTCAACAAGGCCGCCCTCGACTACGTGACGTGGAACGGCAAGACCTGGGGCATTCCCTACCGCATCGAGACGCACGGCGTGATCTACAACAAGGATCACTTCCGCGAGGCCGGACTCGATCCCGACAAGCCGCCGAAGACGTGGGACGAGCTCGTCGCTGCTGCCAAGGCGATGACCAAGGCGGGGCGCTCGGGCTTCGGGATCACGGGCGGCGGCGAGGTGGGCAACACCATCTTCCGCTCGCTGCCCTTCATCTGGATGAACGGCGGCGACATCCTGAACGCCGACATGACGAAGGCGGTCGTCAACTCGCCGGAGGCGGTGAAGGCGGTCGAGTTCTACACCGGGTTCTACAAGCAGGGCCTCGCGCCGAAGTCGACGCTGGAGAACGACGGGCTCGCGCTGCGCCGCCTGTTCGTCGCGGGCGCCGTGTCGGCCTACCAGTCGGGGCAGTTCGACTTGCCGGCGATCCTGAAGGAGAACCCGAACCTGAAGCTCGGCGCCATGATGATTCCCGCTCCTGCGGGCAAGCAGACCGCCGCCATCCTCGGCGGCTGGAGCTACGTCATCCCGAAGTCGGCGAAGAACCCGGCGGAGGCCAAGAAGTTCCTGCAGTTCCTCAACACCACCGAGGCGCAGGGCTTCTACACCGACACGTTCCCGGCCCGCATCTCGTCGACGAAGCTGCCGCGCTTCGACGACCCGATGCTCAAGCCCTTCGCCGAGATGCTGCCCTTCGGCCGGCCCGTGCCGGTGCATCGCAACTGGGTGAAGATGGTGCAGGCCTACTTCGACGGCATCCAGCGCATCCTGCTCGGCGACCAGACCGCGCAGAAGGCGATGGACCAGGCCAACGAGGAAATCCAGGCCCTCCTGAAGTGAACCACGGGCCGGCCGGGATCGTGCCCCGGCCGGCCTCTTCCGTTCGCCGCGCCGCGTTCGCCGCGCCGGCGACCTGCGACACCTCCCGCATGGCCGCGCGCCTTGATCCGCCTTCATCCGCCAGTCCGGAGCATCGTCCTTGAGATCGAATGCGGGCTTCGTCTTCGTGCTGCCGGCGCTGATCGTGCTGTTCATGCTGATCGCGTATCCGGTCGCCTATACGGGCGTCCTCAGCGTCACGAATGAACAGGGCCAGTTCACCGGCCTGCAGAACTTTGCGGATGTGCTGCGCCCGCGGGTCACCACGCAGGCGCTGTGGAACACGCTGTGGTGGGTGGGCGGGTCGATCGTTTTCCAGGTCATCCTCGGCGTCGCCGCGGCGATCCTGCTCAACCAGAACTTCGTGGGCCGCGCGATCGTGCGCTCCATCGCGCTGATCCCGTGGGTGATCCCCGGCATCGTCGCGGCGACGACGTGGGCGTGGATGTTCCACACCGAGTTCGGGATCATCAACCACATGCTCACCGGCGTCGGGGCGCTGGACGAGCCGATCGGCTGGCTGACGCGCGGCAACACCGTGCTGCCGGCCATGATCGCCATCAACGTGTGGAAGCTCTTCCCCTTCGTCGCGATCATGGTGCTCGCCGGCCTGCAATCCATCCCGCAGGAGCTCTACGAGGCCGCCCGGGTCGACGGCGCGAGCTACTGGGACGAGGTGCGCCACATCATGCTGCCGCAGATCCGGCCGGTGATCACCGCCGTGACCCTGCTGCTCGTCATCTGGGCGCTCAACTCCATCACGATCATCTACGCCATCACCAAGGGCGGGCCGGCCAACCGCACGCTCATCACGCCGATCCAGATCTTCCGCCTCGCCTTCGAGAACGTCGAGTTCAACCAGGCCGCCGCGCTGTCGGTGATGTTCTTCGGCATCGTGATGATCATCGTGTTCATCTACATCCGCGCTCTCGCGAACCAGCCGGGAGACAACCAGTGACCGCCGCCGCATCCTCCAGGCTCAGGCGGCCGGGCCTCGGCACGCCGGTGATCATCGTCGGAGCGCTGCTGCTCGTGGCGGTGTGCCTGTTCCCGTTCGTGTGGATGGGGCTGTCGTCCATCAAGCAGCTCAACGAGCTCTACACGATCCCGCCGCGCTGGTGGCCGGACAATCCCACGCTCGCCAACTACTACAAGGTGCTCTTCCAGAGCCGCATCCCGCGCTACTTCCTGAATTCGGTGATCATCTCGGTCGGCTCGACCGGGCTGGCGCTGATCCTGGCGATCTTCGCGGCGAACGGGTTCGCCCGTTTCCGATTCCGCGGCCGCTCCTTCTGGCAGGCGTTCATCCTGGTGGGCCAGCTCCTGCCGACGGCTGCGATCATCGTGCCGCTGTTCATCACGCTGAAGGTGCTGGGCCTCGTCAACACCTACTGGGGGCTGATCCTCGTCTACATGATCATCACGCTGCCCCTCAGCGTGTGGATGCTGACGAGCTACTTCAAGGCCATCCCGATCGAGCTGGAGGAAGCCGCGATCATCGACGGCGCGAGCCGCGTGGGAATCCTGTTCCGCATCACGCTCCCGCTGTCGATGCCCGGCATCGTGGCCGTGCTCGTCTACGCCTTCATCACGACGTGGAACGAGTTCATCTTCGCGCTGTGCTTCGCCACCGACTCCACGGTGAAGACGCTGCCGATCGGGCTTGCCGAGTTCTCCACCGAGTTCAACACGGACTGGGGCGCCATCATGGCCGCGTCGATGGTGATGACCATTCCCATCGCGCTGCTCTTCCTCGTCTTCCAGAAGCTCTTCGTCGGCGGCCTGACCGCCGGCGCGACCAAGGGATAGACCCCGCAATGACCCACGCGATCCCCAAACTCGGGCTCGGCACCTACGGCCGCACCGGCGACGCCGGCACGGCGGCGATGCTCGCGGCGATCGAGATCGGCTATCGCCATCTCGACACGGCGCAGAGCTACGACACGGAGCGTCAGGTGGGCGAGGCCGTGCGCCGCAGCGGGCTTGCGCGCAACGAGATCTTCGTCACGACGAAGGTCGCCGACACGCGCCTCGACACCGCGCAGTTCATGGACAGCGTCGAGCGCAGCCTCGACACGATCGGGCTCGGCCCGGTCGACCTGCTGCTGATCCACTGGCCCGTGAAGGACGAGGTGGTTCCCTTCGAGGACTACATGCTGGCGCTCGCCGACGCGCAGCGTCGCGGTTTCACGCGGCTCATCGGCGTCTCCAATTTTCCGATCGCCCTGCTGCAGCGCACGGCCGCGCTGCTCGGTCCCGACGCCATCGCCACCAACCAGGTGGAGATCCACCCCTTCCTCCAGGCGCGCCGGCTCGTGGCGCATGCGCGCTCCGTCGGCCTGCCGCTCACCGCCTACCAGCCGCTCGCCAAGGGCGAGGTGGCGGGCGATCCGGTGCTGAACCGCATCGCCGGGCGACACGGCGTCACGGCGTCCGCCGTCGCGCTGGCGTTCCTCATGGCCGAGGGGCACATCGTCATCCCCGCCTCCTCGAGCGAGGCGAACCTGCGCGCCAACTTCCGCGCGCTGGACGTGCGCCTCGACGATGCCGACATGGCGGCCATCCGGGCCCTCGACCGCGGTTACCGGCGCATCGACCCGGCGAAATCGCCCGCCTGGGACGACTGACCCCGCCTTCTCCGAACCGGACATCCGCCATGACCCATACGCCCGACATCACACGCCCGGACCGCCGCCTCGTCGAGGCCCTGCGCGCCATCGGCACCGCGACCATTTCCGGGGAGATGCGCAACCTCGGCATCCGCAACGCGGCGATCACCGGCCCGCGCAGCTTCACGCCCGGCCATGTCGCGGCGGGGCCGGCGCTGACGTTGCAGTTCATGCCGATGCGCGAGGACATGTTCGGGGCGGACGAGTACGACGATCCCGAGAAGCAGCTGCACCGCCATGTGCTCTACCATGCGCAAAAGGGGGACATGGTGGTCGTGGACGCCCGCGGCGACATGGACAGCGGCATCTTCGGCGAGATGATGCTGACCTACTTCGCAGGGCTGGGCGGCGAGGGCGTGATCATCGACGGCTGCATCCGCGACAGCGGCACGGCTAAGACGCTCGGCGTCGGCCTGTGGATCCGCGGGACGACCCCCAACTTCCATGCCCAGACGAACATCTTCCCCTTCGCCGTGAACGTCCCCGTCGCGTGCGCCAACACCTTCGTGACGCCCGGAGACATCATCGTGGCTGACGACGACGGCGCCGTGGTCGTCCCGGTCGCCATGGCTGAGAAGGTCATCGAGGTCGCCGGCAAGCACGCCGAGTGGGAGGAATTCACGCGGGTGCGGCTGTCGCAGGGGGGCGACCTGCGCAAGTACTACCCGCTGCGGGCCGACGCCGAGGCCGAGTACCTCGCCTGGAAAGAGGCGCAAGGCAAAGGCTGATGCCCTGCCGGCTCCCGGGGATCAGGCGGCCTCCTCGTCCGGGTCCAGCGACCCTTCGGGCCGGTCCTCCACGCGGATCCGCGCAAGGGCGATGAGCTGGTCGAGCAGAACCGTCGCGGTGGGATCGTCGCCCGGCGGATCGCGGAACAGGCGAAGCGTCGAGACGACCACGCGCCCGCGCCCGTAGGGCCGTTCCAGCGACAGGGCGACCGGCTTGTGGATCCAGCCGATGACGAGACCCGCGTGCACCCGCGACTGGAAGTCGAGCAGGTTGCAGCCCACGATCACATTCTCGGCGATCACCCTGTCGAACGTCTCGTCGATCAGCGGCCCGCCCGGCAGCGCCGAAAAGGGCCCGCGCCGGACGAGCCATGCGAAAGTCGATGCCCAGTCGCCGGTCCACAGCGTGTCCTTGCGGCTACGCACCGTGACGTTCTGCCAGTGCGGAAAGAACGGATACAGCGACATGTCGCCTTTCGGCAGCAGCAGGAGCCGGCCGCCCCGGCGGACGTAATCTGCCATGAGTTTGTCGAAGTCGCAGGCGACGACGACATGGGCGCCGTCGAGGTCGGAGGCGATCTCGTAGCCCAGCGCCGCCAGCCGGTCCCGGATCGCCGGCTCCGGAGACCACGCCAGGCCAGGGCGGTTCGCCGGCTCGGCGCGCGGGTGGAGCGCCGCCTCGACGCGGTTGATCGCAAGGATCCTCTCCGCAGCGTCGCGCAGGTGGAACGTGACGGTGATCATGCGCGGGCGTTCGCTGTGCGGGAGCGGAACGTCGACGATTCCGATATCCGCCAGTCCCCCGGCCGACACCGTTGGCACGGAATGGCGCGCGGTCTCGCCGTCCTCCACCGTCACGTCCACGAAGCAGTCCGCGAGGGGCGGCCCCGCGCCATGCGCCACGGTGAGATCGATCTTCATCGTCTCGCCCGACCAGTACGACAACCGCTCCCAGCGCGGAACGACGATGGTGTCGGCGTTGATCTCGCCGAAGACGCCGTGGAAGACGCGCGGGTTGCGGCGCATGTCGAGCAGGCCGTTCGCCTCCCAGTGCACGTCGGTGAACTCGGTGATCACGTATCCCGCCAGCGCGGGACGCCGGCGCATCGTCTCGATCTCGTACTTGAGCGCGCGGTATTGCTGCCACTGCGCCTCGACGACGAACCCGCGGAGCGTTCCGAAAATGCGGTTGAGGCTCCAGTCGGCGAAGCGGTTCTCGATCCCGTGGGCGTACATGATGCCCTCGCCCCAGTCGTGGCCCGTCTCGAACCACCACGGCTCGTCGCCGTTGGCGTCCTGCAGGTCCCTGGGCACCGGCAGTCCCCAGTTGCCGAACTCCGAGCACATCAGCGGCTCGTCGCCCTTGATCACGGCGTCGCCCTCGGGGCTGAACAGCCAGTCGGGGCGGCTCGCAAGGCGCTCGACGAAATGGTCCCACGCGCGGCGGTTGTCGGGAAAGGCCGCGTAGTAGTGAATGTCGGCGATGTCCGTCTCGACATGGAAGGACGGCGCCAACGGCGAGTTGTCGACCACGAGGCGCGTCGGGTCGTAGGCCTTCAGCCATTGGTAGGTGCGTTTCAGCCAGGCGCGATGATCGGCGTCGTGAACGAGGTCGACGCCCCAGTTCTCGTTGATGATGGTCCAGATGATGATCGACGGATGATTTCCGTCGCGATCCACGATGCCCTTGAGCAGCCGCTCCTTGCGGGCGCGGGATCGCTCCGTTGAGAGGCCGCCGTTCGGCAGCTCGGTCCAGATCAGCAGTCCGATCCGGTCGGCCACCTCGTAGTAGCGGGGATCGGGCGCCTTGATGTGGCAGCGCAGGCAGTTCAGCCCGAGCTCCTTGGCCTTGCGGAACTGGTCCTCGAGATACTCCGTCGAGGGAACCGTGCAGATCATGTCGGGGTAGTAGTCCTGGTCGAGCGCCGCGCGCAGGTAGATCGGCTCGCCGTTGAGGTGGATGCGCCCGTCCCTGGCCTCGACCGTACGGAAGCCGAAGCTCTCCTCATGCTCGTCGATCGCGCTGCCGCCCTGCATGAGGGAGACCGTGAGGCGGTACAGGTTCGGCCGGTCCGGCGACCAGGGCCGCGCCTGCGGCACGTGCACCGTGACGTCGGCCGTCTCGTCGCCCGGCAGAACGCTCTCCGTCGCGGCCGCGACGATGTCGCCGTCTGGCGCGGTCACCGTGAACCGCAGCGCATGTCCGTGGTTGAGCGGGGCGAAGAAGGTGACGCCGACATGGACCTCGCCGGTCGCCAGGTCCGGCAGGATCTTCGCCCGCATGACGGTGTCGTGGTGGCGGCGCTCCACCCACACCGATTGCCACACCCCCGACAGCGGTCCGTACCAGCTCTGCTTGCCGAACGGGATCTCGGCGAAGGGGGCCTCGGGATACATCGTCGGATCGTCGGTCGGGCTTTCGACGCGCAGCTTCACCTCGTTCTCGCCCTCGACGATGTACTCGCTGACATCGAAGGCGAAGGGCAGGAACCCGCCCTCGTGCCGCCCCACGGGCACGCCGTTGAGCCAGACGCGCGTGAGATGGAACACGGCCCCGAAGTTGAGGATCACCCTGCCGTTCTTGAAACCGACGGGAAGGTCGAAGAGGCGGCGGTAGATGCCGGTGCCCGCCCGGGTGCGCAGATCCTTGAACTGCGCCTGCCACGGGCCCGGCACGGTGATGGTGCGGACCTGGATCGGCTCGATCTGCCGGTCGTCAGCGACGTAGAGGAACTCCCAGTCGCCATCGAGCAGGATCTTGTGTCTCATGAAGGGGCCTCTCGAAGCGCGGAAGGCGGAGTGGTCGAGGCGGGCGGGAGAAACGGGGGGCACGAAGCGGCCATGGCCGGCATCCGGCCGCTGCACCGGGGATGCCGGTCACATGTCGAACCCTGCCGCTGCGGGGCGCGCGCGGGCACGGACGTTCGTCGGCGTGATCATGGCCGCCTCCCTTTCGACTTCAACAGCCACGATCCCGATCCGGTTCCATGGCCCATCGGGCTGGATGCGGCGTGAACTCTGCGCGCGGGGCGTAGCCGCCGCTGGAACTTCCGGGGCGAGCCGACGTTGCAGCCACAGCCCCCTCCGCGGCGCTCACTTTTCTCCCGGATCCCATCCGTCTCCTGAGCGGTTGATCGGACCGGCCGCGGGGTCATGCGTGCAAGACAAGGACGGTCAAAGATGCCGAATACCGCGCAGTCCCTTCCGCGTTCCTCCGCCCTCCTCAACCGATCCAAAGAAGCTCGTTCGCCATCGGCGCTCGCCATTCGGCCCGGTCTGTCGAAGATCGATGGTCCGGGATCGCAGGACGGCTTGCGTCCGCTGCTCCTCTGCTTTTCCCACCTGCGATGGAACTTCGTTTTCCAGAGGCCTCAGCACCTGCTGACGCGCGCAGCGCGCAGCCATCGCGTCGCGGTGTTCGAGGAGCCCGTGTTCGGCGACGTTGAGATCCCCTGCCTCGAGGTCACGGAGGTGGCGGCTTCGATTTCGGTTCTCGTCCCGCATCTGCCCGAAGGCATGAGCGAGCGCAGCGTCGCGATCGCCCAGCGCGCTCTGCTTGACGAGTATCTGGCGGACGCCGGCCAGCCGGAGGCCCTGTGGTATTACTCGCCGCTGGCCATGGCGTTCAGCGCGCATGTCTCCGCGCCCGTCCGGGTCTACGACTGCATGGACGAGTTGTCCGGCTTCAAGAACGCGGCAGCGACCCTTCCGCTCATGGAGCGCCGCCTCCTCGGCCGTGCCGACCTCGTCTTCACGGGCGGCATGAGTCTCTACGAAGCCAAGCGTCACCGTCATCCCAACGTCCACGCCTTTCCCTCGAGCGTCGATCGCCACCACTTCGCGCAGGCGCGCGATCCGGCGCGGGTCGACCCGGTGGACCAGGCAGGCATTCCCCATCCGCGTCTCGGTTTCTTCGGCGTGATCGACGAGCGGATGGACATCGATCTCGTAGCCGCGGCGGCGGATCTGCGCCCGGAGTGGCATTTCGTCATGCTCGGCCCCGTCGTGAAGATCGACGAGGCCTCGCTGCCGCGCCGCCCGAACCTGCACTGGCTCGGCGCGAAGCACTACGACGAGCTGCCGGACTATATCGGCGGGTGGGACGTCGGGTTCATGCCCTTCGCGCTCAACGAGGCGACGCGCTTCATCAGCCCGACCAAGACGCCGGAGTTCCTGGCGGCGGGCGTCCCCGTCGTCTCCACGCCGATCCATGATGTCGTCAGTCCCTACGGCGAGCATGGTCTCGTCGCCATCGCCGCGGGCGCGGACGATCTGGTCGCAGCGGTCGATGCCTACATGTCCGGGCTCCCCGCCGAATGGCGCGAGCGCGTCGAGCGGCATCTGGCCACCATGTCCTGGGACCGGACGTGGCGCGACATGCAACGCCTCATGGCGGGCGTCGTCTCGGGCAGGGTCGCCGCGGGCCGGTCCACGGTGCGGCCGGCCGTCTCGGCGGGGTCGGCCCATGTTTGATTGGCTGATCGTCGGCGCGGGCTTCGCCGGGAGCGTCCTGGCGGAGCGGCTCGCCAGCCAGCGGGGAGAGCGCGTCCTCGTCGTGGACAAGCGCTCCCATATCGGCGGCAACGCCTATGACCGCACGGACGACAACGGGCTGCTGATCCACCAGTACGGTCCGCACATCTTCCACACCAACGCGCAGAGCATCGTCGACCACCTGTCGAAGTTCACGGCGTGGCGGCCCTACGAGCACCGGGTGCTCGCCGAGGTCGACGGCAAGCTGCTGCCGATCCCGATCAACCTGGACACGGTGAACCAGCTCTACGGCCTGTCGCTGAAGGAGGACGAGGTCGAAGCCTTCTTCGCCGCGCACGCCGAGCCCGTGGAGCAGATCCGCACGTCGGAGGATGTCGTCGTCGCGCGCGTCGGCCGCGATCTCTACGAGAAGTTTTTCAGAGGCTACACGCGAAAGCAGTGGGGGCTCGATCCCTCCCAGCTCGATAAATCCGTGACCGCCCGCGTTCCGGTGCGCACCAACCGCGACGACCGCTACTTCAACGACACGTTCCAGATGATGCCGCTGCATGGCTATACGCGGATGTTCGAAAAGATGCTCGCGCATCCCGACATCCACGTCCTGCTGCAGACGGACTACGCCGACATCCGCGACGTGATCCCGCACCGACGCGTCATCTACACCGGGCCGGTCGACGAGTATTTCGGCTATCGCTACGGCCGGCTACCCTACCGGTCGTTGCGCTTCGAGCATGTCTCGCTCGACAAGGAATGGCACCAGCCGGTGGCCGTGGTGAACTACCCGCAGACGCAGGACTACACGAGGGTCACCGAGTACAAGCACCTCACCGGCCAGCGGCACGCGATGACGGCGCTCACCTATGAATACCCGAGCGCCGAGGGCGATCCCTACTACCCGATCCCGATGGAGACGAACGCCGAGCTCTATCGCCGCTACGACGCGTTGGCGCGTGCGACGCCCGACGTGTGGTTCGTCGGCCGTTTGGCGACGTACCGCTACTACAACATGGACCAGGTTGTCGGGCAGGCGCTGTCGACGTTCCAGAAGATCCAGCAGGCGGTGCCGATGGCGGGCGCCCGGGCGGTCGCTGCCGCCGCGGGCTGACCGCCGCCCCATCCGCCCGCTTGCCCCCGTCCGGTTGCCGCGCTACCACCCGCCGGCAACCGGATGAACGGCAGGGCCATGGCGAACGACAGGACGGGGAAGGTTTCGGCGCGGCTGCCCCGCGGCTTCGGCGACCGGGGGCCCGCGGACATCGCGGCGACCGAGACGATGCTGGCCGGCATCCGCGAGATCTTCGAGCTCTACGGCTTCGAGGCGGTCGAGACGCCATTCGTCGAGTACACCGAGACGCTGGGCAAATTCCTGCCGGACCAGGACCGCCCCAATGAGGGCGTGTTCTCCTTCCAGGACGACGACGAGCAGTGGCTGTCGCTGCGCTACGACCTGACAGCGCCGCTCGCCCGCTACGTCGCCGAGCATTTCGACGCCCTGCCAAAGCCCTATCGCAGCTATCGCTGCGGCTGGGTGTTCCGCAACGAGAAGCCCGGGCCGGGGCGCTTTCGCCAGTTCATGCAGTTCGACGCCGATACCGTCGGCGCGCCGTCCGTCGCCGCCGATGCCGAGGCGGCCATGATGATGGCCGACACGCTCGAGCGCGTCGGCATCCCGCGCGGCGACTATGTGGTCAAGGTCAACAACCGGAAGGTGCTGGACGGCGTGCTCGACGCCATCGGTCTCGGCGGCGAGGGCAACGCCGGCCGCCGCCTCACGGTGCTGCGCGCCATCGACAAGCTGGACAAGGTCGGTCCCGTCGGTGTCGGCGCATTGCTCGGCGCGGGGCGCATGGACATCTCCGGCGACTTCACGAGAGGCGCGGGCCTCGACCCTGCGTCGATCGAACGCGTGCTCGCCTTCACCGCAGCGCGGGGCGCCACGACCGGCGAGACCGTCGCGAACCTCGCCGCCGTGGTGAGCGGATCCGAGCGCGGATCGGAAGGCGTCGCGGAGATCGCCGAGATCGCCGCGTTGGTCGCTGCCGCGGGCTATGACGACGGCCGCATCATGATCGACCCCTCGGTCGTGCGCGGTCTCG
Source organism: Hyphomicrobiales bacterium (assembly GCA_027489275.1). GTDB lineage: Bacteria > Pseudomonadota > Alphaproteobacteria > Rhizobiales > Beijerinckiaceae > Alsobacter. The sequence goes on along the minus strand of JAIYAB010000293.1, from coordinate 4,566 downwards.
AATACTACACCGGGCCCGTCTACGAGGGCGAACTCACCTTCGAGGTGAAGGACGAGGAGGGGCGTCCCGTCCGCTTCGGCTCGGTCGCCGGCGGCGGACGCTATGACGGCCTCGTCGCGCGCTTCCGCGGCGAACCGGTCCCGGCGACGGGCGGCTCCATCGGCGTCTCGCGTCTGCTGGCGGCGCTCAAGGTGCTCGGCAAGGTCGGCGCGGGAGCGCCGGGCGGTCCCGTCGTGGTCCTCGCCCTCGTCGATAAGACCGAGGACCGCGGCGCCGTGATGGCGAAGCTCCAGGGATTCGTCGGGACGCTGCGCGAGGCGGGCGTGCGCGCCGAACTCTATCTCGGCGCGGCCGGCGGCATGAACCCTCAGCTCAAATACGCGAACAAGCGCGGCTCGACCTGCGTGGTCATCCAGGGCTCCAACGAGCGCGCCGCCGGTCAGGTCTCGATCAAGGACCTCGTGCTGGGCGCGACGCTCTCCTCCGCGCCCGACCGCGAGACCTATCTGCGGCAGCAGGCCGAGGCGCAGTTCGCGGTGCCGGAAGCCGACCTCGTGCAGGCGGTCCGCAAGGTGCTCGCCCGCCACGCCTAGCTTTGCCCGCCCGCTGACCGCTCGTTCACTCTCGCCGTGCTACAGGGGTCGCACGGCGCGCCTTCCCTTGGTAAAGAGGCGCCCTGACGCAGGGGACGAGGACGTGGGACGCTACGAGACAAGCCCGGGGCGCATGGACGACCGGCTGGCCGGTTCGCTGATGGCGCGGTTCGCCGCCGCCGGCTATGCCCGTGTCGAGCCGCCGGTCCTGCAGCCGGCCGAGGTCTTCATCGACCTGTCGGGCGAGGATATCCGTCGGCGCATGTTCGTCACGACGGATGCCGATGGCCGCGAGCGGGCGCTGAGGCCCGAATTCACCATTCCCGTCGCGCGCGAGTGGCTCGCCGCCGGCGCGGCCGATCATGCCGCCTTCAGCTATTGCGGGCCGGTGTTCCGGCTTCGGCCGGGCGAGGCGGGCGAATTCGTGCAGGCTGGGATCGAATCCTTCGGCCGCACCGATGTCGAGGCCGCCGACGCCGAGGTCCTGGCCATGGCGCTGGAGGCCGTGGAGGGCGCGGGGCTGGAGCGCCCCGACGTCCGGGTCGGCGACGTCGGGCTGTTCTCCGCGCTCATCGCCGCGCTCGACCTGCCGCCCGCGCGCGTTCGCAAGATCAAGCGCGCCTACGCGCAGGGCGCGCTGGACGCCGCCGCCCTCGACGGCCTGTCGAACGGCCACGGGCTCGCCGGAGAGCACGCCGGCCTGCTCAAGGCCATGCAGGGGCAGGATCCCCGGGCGGCCCGCGCCTTCGTCGAGGACATCCTCGAGATCGCCGGCATCGCATCCGTCGGCGGCCGCAGCGCCGGGGAGATCGCCGAACGGTTCCTCGCGCAGGCCGCGGCCGACGCCGACGGCGGCATCCCGGCCGAAACCCGCGCCGTCCTGGAACGCTTCCTCGCCGTCCGGGGCGATCCCGATGCGGCATCGGCCGAACTGCGGGCGCTGGCGGCCGAAGCGCGGATCGACCTTGCCGCAGTGCTCGACGCCTTCGATGCCCGCACCGGTTTCATCGCGGCGCGCGGCGTCGACGTCACGACGCTCTCCTTCTCCGCCGCCTTCGGGCGCAACCTCGACTACTACACCGGCGCGGTGTTCGAGATCCGCGACGCGCGCCGTCCCGAGGCCCCGCCTCTGGTGGGCGGCGGCCGCTATGACCGGCTGCTGCAGACGCTCGGCGCCGAGCGCCCCGTTCCGGCCGTCGGCTGCTCGATCTGGCTCGAACGTCTTGCGGAGGCCGTGCAATGAGCGCCGCGGTGGACGCCCCCCTCACCCTGGCCGTGCCCTCCAAGGGCCGGCTGCAGGAGAACACCTTCGCCTTCTTCGCGCGCGCCGGCCTGCCGCTGGTGCAGGGCCGCGGCAGCCGCGACTACCGCGGCAGCATCGCCGGCGTGGCCGACGTCGAGGTGCTGTTCCTGTCCGCGTCCGAGATCGCCCGCGAACTCTCCCAGGGCGGCGCGCATCTCGGCATCACGGGCGAGGATCTCATCCGCGAGTCGATCCCCGACGCCGACCGCAAGCTGGAACTGCTGTCGCCGCTCGGCTTCGGCCATGCGAACGTCGTCGTCGCCGTGCCGCAGGCCTGGATCGACGTGCGCCGCATGGCGGATCTCGAGGACGTCGCCTCCGCCTTCCGCGCCCGGCACGGTGCGAAGATGCGGGTGGCCACGAAATACGTGAACCTCACCCGCGCCTGCTTTGCCGGGCACGGCATCGCCGACTACCGGATCGTGGAGAGCCTCGGCGCCACCGAAGGCGCGCCGGCCTCGGGCGCCGCCGAGCTGATCGTCGACATCACCACCACGGGTGCGACGCTGGCCGCCAACGCGCTCAAGGTGATCGAGGACGGCGTGATGCTGCGCAGCGAGGCCAACCTCGTCGCTTCGGTGTCCGCGCCGTGGGGGCCGCGCGCGCGGGCGGCGGTCGCATCCATCCTTGCGCGCATCGCCGCCGAGGAGCAGGCACGCACGACGCGCGAGGTACGCGCCCTGTGGCCGGCCGCCACGCAGGCGCAACTCGACGAAGCCGCGACCCGCTTCAATGCCCGCGTGCTGGGCACGGGCGAACGTGTCGTGCTCGAATCGCCGAAGGCGTCGGTCTTCGCGCTGTCGGAGTGGTTGATCGCGCAGGGCGCAGCGCGTGTCGCGGTGGCGGAGGCGGATTACGTCTTCAGCGCGACGAACCCGTTCATCGAACGGCTGGAACGCCGCATCGGCTGACGTTCGTCCCGCTTGCTCCGTCACGAAAAAAAAGAGGCCGCCCCCGGGGGGAGGGCGGCCTCGACGACGATGGCGAACGACATACGGGGGAGTGAGCCGTTCGCCGGGAGAGACGTCGGGGGACGTCGAATGCAATTACGGCGCTGCACCGAGGCCGGATCACGCGGCGGCAGGTAAAAATGGATCGGCGTGATCGACGACCTTGCGTTGCAGCCGGGGGGCATGATGGCTATGCTCCGCGCCGCTCAACGGAGTCTGCTTCCTCCATGCTCGTCCGCTTTACGGCGTCTCGCCGCGCCGCCCTTGCCGGCCTCGCTCTTCTCGCATCCGCAGGGATGGCCGGGACCTCCCTGTCCCAGGTGCGGCAGCAGCCCAAGCAGTTCCCGATCGGGATGCAGTGGACGCTGGTGAGCATGAACGGCAAGGCCGTGGGCGACAACCGGCCCACCATGATGATCGACGAGGCGTTGCGCGCGCGCGGCTTTGCGGGGTGCAACACCTTCTCCGCGACGGCCTATCCGCTGCCGCAGCAGCGCATCGCCGTCGGCCCGATCGCCCTGACCCGCAAGGCCTGCGACAAGGGCGTCATGGAGCGCGAGCGCGCGTTCCTCGTGGTCCTTCGCACCGCGCAGGCCTGGGACGTGAAGGATGGCCAGCTCATCCTCGGCGGCCAGAACGGCGAACTCCGCTTCGAGCGGACGCTCTGAACCTGCTCGTCTGACGTCGCGCATTCCCTAAAATGCCGGACAAAGGCGTTCCGGCGCCTTCACGGAGTCGCTGCAACCTGGGCGCACGCGGCCTTTGCCGCGCCACGGAGCGCGCCATGGAGACGCTTGTCGGCCTCACGGTCATGCTGATGGTGCCGGGCTACTTCGTCCTGCAGGCGAAGATGCTCGCGCGCTATCGTGGCGGCTGGCGGCTCGCGGCGGCCCTGCCGCTCGGGCTGATGCTGCCGGCGGTGGCAGTTTCGCTCTTCGGCTTCGCGGCGGGGTCCAACCTGTGGCCGCTGTTCGCCATCCTTGCCGCGCCGGTGTGTTGCTTCGTTCTTTTCGTCGTCGGCAGCGTGAGGTGGTTCCGCGAAGGCGACTTCGTCTGACGCCGGCGGCCGCGGCCCAAAGCAAAAGGGCGCCCTTTCGGGCGCCCTTCGCGTATCCGGTGGAACCGGACGGCCGGATCAGAAGTCCATGCCGCCCATGCCGCCGCCGCCACCGCCCATCGGCATGGCGGGCTTGTCCTTCGGCAGCTCGGCGACCATCGCCTCCGTCGTGATCAGCAGGCCGGCGACCGAGGCCGCGTCCTGGAGAGCCGTGCGGACGACCTTCGCCGGATCGACGATGCCGGCTTCCAGCATGTCGACGTACTGCTCGGTCTGGGCGTTGAAGCCGAACGTCTGCGACTTGTTCTCGCCGATCTTGCCGACGACGATCGAGCCTTCGACGCCCGCGTTCTCGACGATCTGACGGATCGGCGCCTCGAGGGCCTTCATCACGATGTTGATGCCGGCCTGCACGTCGGCGTTGTCCGACTTCAGCTTCGAAACCGCGCCCTTGGCGCGCAGGAGAGCCGTGCCGCCGCCGGGAACGATGCCCTCTTCCGCCGCAGCGCGGGTGGCGTTGAGCGCGTCGTCGACGCGGTCCTTCTTCTCCTTCACCTCGACCTCGGTCGCGCCGCCGACGCGGATCACCGCGACGCCGCCGGCGAGCTTGGCCAGACGCTCCTGGCGCTTCTCACGGTCGTAGTCCGAGGTGGTCTCCTCGAT
>JAIYAB010000140.1 GCA_027489275.1 Hyphomicrobiales bacterium | reverse complement strand
TGCTCGATCCGCCGGACCTGTTCGAGCGGCTGGAACCGCAGACGCCGTACATCTGCGCGCTCTGGCACGGGCAGCATTTCATGATCCCGCTCGGCAAGCGGCCGCAGGACCGCTACGCGGTGCTGATTTCCCGCCACGGCGACGGCGGCATCAACGCGGCCGCCTGCGACAGCTTCGGCATCCGACCGATCCGCGCGTCCGGCGGCGCGCCGGGCAAGATGCACAAGCGCGGCGGCGTGCACGGGCTGCGCGAGATGATCCGCGCGCTCGCGGACGGCGACAGTGTCACCCTGACCGCGGACGTACCGAAGACGGCGCGGGTCGCCGGACTCGGGATCGTCACCCTCGCCCGCCTGTCGGGCCGGCCCATCGTGCCGGTCGCGGTGGTGACCAGCCGCCGGATGACGCTGTCCAACTGGGACCGCACGACGATTGGCCTTCCCTTCTCCACGCTCGTGGTCGCCGCGGGCGACCCCGTCACCGTGGCGCGGGACGCCGACGAGGCGGCGCTGGAGAGCGCGCGCGTCGCCGTCCAGGCCGGGCTGGACGAGGTTCACGCCCGCGCCTATCGGCGGCTCGGCGCGCAGGATCCGGGCGCTGCGCTGCGCGGGGCGGCGGCATGAGCGACCTGCCCTTCACGCTTCGCCTCTACCGCGCGGGCTCCGCCCTGCTCGGACCGTTCACCGGGCTGCTGCTGCGCCAACGCGCGCGGCGCGGCAAGGAAGAGCCGACCCGGCTCGGCGAGCGGCGCGGCGAATCGACCCAGCGCCGCCCCCTCGGCCGCCTCGCCTGGCTGCACGGCGCGAGCGTGGGCGAGACGCTGTCCCTGCTGCCGGTCGCCGAAAGGCTGGTCCAGCGCGGCCTCTCGGTGCTGATCACCTCCGGCACGGTCACCTCGGCCCGCCTCGTCGAGCGGCGGCTGCCGGCGGGCGCGATCCACCAGTTCGTGCCCATCGACGTGCCGCGCTATGTGCGCCGCTTCCTCGACCACTGGCGCCCGGATCTCGCGCTGATCGCGGAATCCGAGCTGTGGCCCAACCTCATCGTCGAGGCCGACAAACGGTCGATCCCGATGGTGCTCGTCAACGCCCGCATGTCCGAGCGCAGTTTCCAGCGCTGGCAGCGGCTGCTGCCGATGATCTCGGCGCTGCTCTCCCGCTTCGACCTGTGTCTTGCGCAGACGTCGGGCGACGCCGACCGGCTGTCGGGCCTCGGCGCGCCGCGCGTCGGCGTCGTCGGCAATCTCAAGTTCGACGCGCCGGCCCCGCCGGCCGATCCCCTGCGCGTCTCCGCCCTGAACGGCCTCATCGGCGGAAGGCCGGTCTGGATCGCGGCCTCGACCCATCCCGGCGAGGAGGAGCAGATCGTCGCGGTGCACGGGGCGCTCGCGAAGCACTTCCCGGGGCTGCTCACCATTATCGCCCCGCGCCATCCCCAGCGCGGCGAGGCCGTGGCTGCCATCGCCGCCGACAGCGGGCTGCGCACGGCCTTGCGCTCGCGCGGGCTCGAACCGGACGGCGCCACCGACGTCTATGTCGCCGACACCATGGGCGAGCTCGGGCTCTTCTACCGCACCGCGCCCATCGTGTTCATGGGCGGGTCGCTGGTGCCCCACGGCGGGCAGAACCCGATCGAACCGGGCAAGCTGGGCGCGGCGATCCTGCACGGCCCGCACGTCCACAACTTCACCGAGGTCTTCGCGGCGCTGGACCGCGACGGCGGGTCGGTCGCGGTGAAGGACGCCCAGGGCCTCGCCAACGCGCTCGGCCGCATGCTGGCCGACACTCCGCGCCTGCGCGCCATGTCGCGCGCGGCGGCGGAGACGGTCGACCAGCTCGGCGGCGCGGTGGAGCGGACCGTTCTCGCGGTCGAGCCCTTCCTGATGCACATGCGCCTGGGCGACCGCGGATGAAGGCCCCGGCCTTCTGGTGGGAGGACGGCTCCGCCGCCTCCGCGCTGCTGGCTCCCGCCGCCTGGATCTGGGGACGCGTCGCTGCCGCCCGCATGGCGGGCAACGGCGCAAGGGCCGCCGTGCCGGTGATCTGCATCGGCAACCTCGTCGCCGGAGGCGCCGGCAAGACGCCGACCGCGATCGCCGTCGCCCGCCACCTCGCCGCCCGCGGCCGGCGCCCGGTGTTCCTGAGCCGCGGCTACGGCGGAACGCTCCGCGATGCGACGCTGGTCGATCCCGGCCGCCACACGGCCGCGCAGTGCGGCGACGAACCGCTGCTGCTGGCCAGGCACTTCCCCGTCGTCGTCGCGGCGGACCGGATCGCCGGCGCGGCGCTGGCGGGCCGGCACGGCGACGTCATCGTGATGGACGACGGGCTGCAGAACCCGAGCCTGCGCAAGGACGTCACGATCGCCGTCGTCGATGGCGGGCGGGGGATCGGGAACGGGCGCTGCATCCCCGCCGGCCCGCTGCGCGCGCCGCTGGACGCCCAGTGGCCGAAGGTGGACGCGCTGCTGGTGATCGGCCCGGGCCGCGCCGGCGAGGCGGTCGCCGCCACCGCCGCCGCCCGCGGCCTTCCCGTCGCGCGCGGCCGACTCGTCGCCGACGCGGCTGCGGCGACCCGCGTCGGCGACCGGGAGGTTCTGGCCTTCGCCGGCATCGGCGCGCCAGCCAAGTTCTTCGCGACGCTGCGCGAGACCGGCGCGAAGGTGGTCGAGGCGATCGCGCTGCCGGACCACCACGATTTCGGTCCGGGGCAGGTGGAGCGGTTCGTCGCCCGGGCGGAAGAGGCAGGCCTCGTCCCGATCACCACCGAGAAAGACGCCGCGCGGCTTCCGGCCGCGGTCGCCGCGGAGCTGGCGGGACGTCTCGTGGTGCTGCCGGTCCGGCTCGAGCTGGACGCGGACGTGCTGGACGGCCTGCTGACGCGGATCGGCTGAGCCCGCGCCGGCGGGACGCCTGCGGCCGGAGCCGGCCGACGGTCGGACCTGGTGTCAGATCCTGGCGTCAGGTCTTGATGTCAGGCCTTGGGGCGAGCGCCCATGCGCTGCAGCACCGCGTCCCGCGACACGTAGGCCTCCTGCAGGTCGACGCTCCAGTAGCGCAGTTCGTCCAGCGGGATCGGCTCCCGCGTCACGCCGCAACGGACGAAGGCGCCCGGCTTCACGATCCGGAAATCGCCGTCGAGATACTCGACGACGGCCTCGCCCTGGATCATGGGACGACGTTCGAAACGGTTCATCGGCGACTTCTCCGAAGAGCGGGGCCGGCCGCAACCGGAGGATGTCCATCCGGAAGCGACCGCCGACCACTGCCACACGTCGTGGATTTGCCCGCCGTCGTCAAGCCGGGGGTGTTACGCCCCCCCTCCTGCGGTCGACGGCCCGACGCTCCGTCACAGGGCTGCGGCCCTGTGATGGGGAGCGTCAGCCGAACAGGCTGCCCTGCCCGCCGCGAGGCGGCGGCTCGCCCCGGCCCTTGGCGGGACGCGGCCGCGGGGCGGCGTCGCCCGCAACGGCGCGCACCCGTCCGTCGTGGAACTCGATCTCGAGACCGGCGCCGTCGGACACCGCCGCTGCGCTGCGCAGGGGCTTGCCGTCCGCGTCGCGCACGAGCGCGAAGCCGCGCGCCAGCACGCCGTGGTGGCTGTAGCTCCCGGCGAGCTGCCAGAGCCCGGCGAGGCGGGTGCGCCGGCGCTCGACGGCGGCCGCCATCGCCCTTTCCGCCCGCGCCGACAGCGCCAGGAGCCGGTCCCGCCGCTGCGCGATGCGCAGGCCCTCCGCCCGCGCCAGCGCCTGCTGCGCCGCGCGCAGGCGGCCGCCGAGGCCGTCGAGCCGGGCGCGGAAGCCGGCGAGGCGCGCCTGCGGCGACAGCCGGGCGAGCCGGCGCGACAGGTCGGCCAGCCGGGCCTCGTGCTTGCGCGAGTTCATCACCAGCGCGTTGCCGAGGCGGCCGGCGGCGAGATCCAGGCGCTGGCGCGGCGGGGCCAGCAGGTCCTCGACGCGCGGCAGGGCGCGGGCGGCGCCGCGCAGCTCGGTGCGGCGGCGGTCGAGCAGGCGGCGCACCGCGCCGTCTAGCCGGCGGGCGAAATCGCCCGTCTGCGCCATCAGGTCGGCGCGCACCGGGACCGCGATCTCCGCGGCGCCCGTCGGCGTCGGCGCGCGCCGGTCGGAGGCGAAGTCGATCAGCGTCGTGTCCGTCTCGTGGCCCACCGCCGAGATCAGCGGGATCATGCTGCCGGCGGCGGCGCGCACCACGCGCTCGTCGTTGAAGCCCCACAGGTCTTCCAGCGAGCCGCCGCCGCGCGCGACGATGAGGAGGTCCGGCCGCGGGATGCGCCCGCCCTCCGGCAGCGCGTTGAAACCCTCGATGGCCGCGGCGACCTCGGCGGCGCAGGTGTCGCCCTGCACGCGCACGGGCCAGACCAGCACGTGCCGGGGGAAGCGGTCGTCGAGCCGGTGCAGGATGTCGCGAATCACCGCCCCGGTCGGCGAGGTGACCACGCCGATCACCTGCGGCAGGAACGGCAGGAGCTGCTTGCGCGCCGCATCGAACAGCCCCTCCGCGGCGAGCCGCTTGCGCCGCTCCTCGAGCTGCGCGAGCAGCGCGCCGACGCCGGCAGGCTCCAGCGTCTCGATGACGAGCTGGTACTTCGACTGGCCGGCGAAGGTGGTGATCCGCCCCGTCGCGATCACCTCCATGCCCGTCTCGGGCCGGAAACGCAGGCGTCCCGCCGTGCCCTTCCAGATCACCCCGGCGAGAGACGCCCGCTCGTCCTTCAGGTCGAGATAGACGTGGCCGGACGAATGAACCTTCACCCCGCCCAGTTCTCCGCGCACGCGGACGTGCCCGTAGGCATCCTCCAGCGTGCGCTTCAGCGCGCCCGACAGCTCGGACACCGACCATTCGGGATCGTTGGGAACCAGGGGCGCGTCTGACATCGGGCCTGTCTACCATGGACGGCGGCCGCTGCAACGAGGGCGGGGGGCACCGCCGGCCGGCCGGGACGAGGGGACCCTCTGCGTCCCTGCCTCGACAGCGCGAGCCACGGGCCGTAAACACCGCCCGGAACGCAGCGGGGAGCCACGCGATGAAGATCCTGCTCATCGGTTCGGGCGGACGCGAACATGCGCTGGCCGGCGCTCTGGCGCGCAGCCCACGCTGCAGCGCGCTGTTCGCCGCGCCGGGCAACCCCGGCACCGCCGCGCTCGGCACGAACGTCGTGCTCGACGTCGCGGACCATGCCGCCGTCGTCGCATTCTGCCGCACGATGGGGATCGGCCTCGTCGTGGTCGGGCCGGAGGCGCCGCTGGTCGCGGGCCTCGTCGACGATCTCACCGCCGCCGGCATCCGCGCCTTCGGGCCGTCGCGGGCGGCCGCCCGGCTGGAGGGATCGAAGGCCTTCACCAAGGCGCTGTGCGACGAGGCAAGCGTGCCCACCGCCGCCTATGCCCGCTTCACCGCCGCCGAACCGGCGCGCGCCCATGTGCGCGAGAGGGGCGCGCCCATCGTCGTGAAGGCCGACGGCCTCGCCGCCGGCAAGGGTGTCGTCGTCGCCGCCACGGTCGAGGAGGCGCTCGCCGCCATCGACATGATGTTCTCCGGCGGCCTCGGCGCCGCGGGCGAGGAGGTGGTGATCGAGGAGTGCCTCGTCGGCGAGGAGGCCTCGTTCTTCGCCCTCGTCGACGGCGAGACCGCCGTTCCGCTCGCCTCCGCGCAGGACCACAAGCGCGTGGGTGACGGCGACACCGGCCCCAACACCGGCGGCATGGGCGCCTATTCCCCCGCCCCCGTGGTGACGCCGGCCGTGGCCGAGCGGGTGATGGCCGAGATCGTCAGGCCCAGCGTCGCCGCCATGAAGGCGCGGGGAACGCCGTTCCGCGGCGTGCTCTTCGCGGGGCTGATGATCACCGCGGAAGGGCCGAAGCTGATCGAGTACAACGTGCGCTTCGGCGATCCCGAGTGCGAGGTGCTGATGCCCCGCCTGATGACGGACCTCGTCGCGCTGATCGAGGCGACCATCGACGGCACGCTGGCGACCCTGACGCCGGCCTGGCGGGACGAGGCGGCGCTGACGGTCGTCATGGCCGCCCGGGGCTATCCGGGCAAGCCGGAGGCCGGCACCCCCATCCGCGGCATCGCGGAGGCGGAGCGGCTCGACGGTGTGACCGTGTTCCACGCCGGCACGAAACAGCAGCCGGACGGCACGCTGGTTTCCGCGGGCGGGCGCGTCCTCGCCGTCACCGCGCTGGCTCCCACCATCGCGCAGGCCAAGGCCCGCGCCTACGAGGCCGTCGACCGCATCGACTGGCCCGGCGGCTTCTGCCGCCGCGACATCGGCTGGCGCGCCGGGTGAGCGGGCTGAGTTTTCGTCATCTGCCTCTAACAGCTCCACAACCCCTTCTCGAAGGCTGCAGGATGGAGCAGCGGCACCGATGGTGCGTCCTTCGAGA
>JAIYAB010000135.1 GCA_027489275.1 Hyphomicrobiales bacterium | reverse complement strand
GCAGTTCGAGATCCGCACGCACAAGCGCGTTCTCGACATCCTCGACCCGACCCCCCAGACCGTCGACGCTTTGATGAAGCTCGACCTGGCGGCCGGCGTCGATGTCGAGATCAAGCTCTGATCGAGAGCGGGACACGGGGACCACCACCATGCGGTCAGGCGTCATCGCCCAGAAGCTCGGCATGACCCGCATCTTCACGGATGCAGGGGAGCATGTGCCGGTTACCGTCCTGAAGGTCGACCACTGTCAGGTGGTTGCTCATCGGACGGAAGAGAAGAACGGCTACACCGCGCTGCAGGTCGGCGTCGGCAAGGCCAAGGTCAAGAACGTCTCGAAGGCTGAGCGCGGCCGGTTCGCCGGCGCCCAGGTCGAGCCCAAGCGCAAGCTCGCAGAGTTCCGCGTCGCCGCCGAGGAGTTGATCCCGGTCGGCGCGGAGATCACCGCGGACCATTTCGTCGCCGGCCAGTTCGTCGACGTGACGGGGACGTCCACCGGCAAGGGCTTTGCCGGCGGCATGAAGCGCTGGAACTTCGGCGGCCTTCGCGCCACCCACGGCGTGTCCGTGTCGCACCGCTCGATCGGTTCGACGGGCGGTCGCCAGGACCCCGGCAAGACCTTCAAGAACAAGAAGATGCCTGGCCATCTGGGCGCCGAGCGCGTCACGACGCAGAACCTCCGCGTTGTGCAGACGGACGTCGAGCGCGGCCTCATCCTCGTCGAGGGCGCCGTTCCCGGCGTGAAGGGCGGCTGGATCTTCGTGCGCGACGCCGTGAAGCGTGCGCTTCCGAAGGACGCGCCGAAGCCCGGCAAGTTCCGCCTGCCGACGCAGGACAATGCGGCTCCGGCCGCGGTCGAAGGGCAGGAGAGCGCGTGATGAAGCTCGACGTCACCACCCTCGAGGGCGGCGCGGCCGGTTCGGTCGAACTGTCCGACGACATCTTCGGCCTCGATCCGCGCCAGGACCTGATCCAGCGCTACGTTTTGTGGCAGCTTGCCAAGCGGCAGGCTGGCACGCACAAGACGAAGGGCCGCGCCGAAATCTGGCGCACGGGCAAGAAGCTCGTGCGGCAGAAGGGTTCCGGCGGCGCCCGTCACGGCTCCGCCCGCGCGCCGCAGTTCCGCGGCGGCGGTCGCTCCTTCGGTCCGGTCGTTCGCTCTCACGAGCATGATTTGCCGAAGAAGGTTCGGGCGCTGGCGATGCGTCACGCCCTGTCCGCCAAGGCCAGGGACGGTGCGATCCTCGTCGTCGACAACACGTCGGTGGCCGATCCGAAGACGAAGGCGCTGAAGGCGACGTTCGAGAAGCTCGGGCTCGGCAACGCGCTGTTCATCGACGGCGCCGAGGTGAACGCGAACTTCGCGCTTGCCGCCCGCAACATCCCCAACATCGACGTCCTGCCAGTGCAGGGCATCAACGTCTACGACATCCTGCGGCGCGAGAAGCTCGTGCTGACGAAGGCTGCCGTCGACGCACTGGAGGCGCGCTTCAAATGAGCACGGATCCGCGTCACTACGACGTCATCCTCGGGCCGATCGTCACCGAAAAGGCGACGACCGCTGCTGAGCAGAGCAAAGTGGTCGTCAAGGTCCGCAAGGACGCGACCAAGCCGCAGATCAAGGCGGCCGTGGAGAAGCTCTTCGAAGTCAAGGTCGAGAGCGTCAACACGCTTGTCCGCAAGGGCAAGGTGAAGCGTTTCAAGGGCACGGTGGGCCGTCAGTCCGACGTGAAGAAGGCGATCGTGACCCTCGCCGAGGGCCAGTCGATCGACGTCACGACGGGTCTCTGAGAGCGGCAGGATCAGGACCATGGCACTCAAGACCTTCAAGCCGATCACGCCGAGCCTGCGCCAGCTCGTCATCGTCGACCGCAGCGAGCTCTACAAGGGCAAGCCGGTGAAGGCGCTGACGGAGGGCAAGTCCTCGTCGGGCGGCCGCAACAACAACGGCCGCATCACCGTCCGCTTCCGCGGCGGCGGGCACAAGCAGACTTATCGCATCGTCGACTTCAAGCGGCGCGACAAGCTGGGCGTGGCCGCCAAGGTCGAGCGGATCGAGTACGATCCCAACCGCACGGCGTTCATCGCGCTGCTGAGGTTCGCCGACGATACGCTGGCTTACATCCTGGCCCCGCAGCGCCTGACCGTTGGTGACGAGGTCGTGGCCGGCGAGTCCGTGGACATCAAGCCCGGCAACGCCATGCCGATCGGCAACATCCCGGTGGGCACGATCGTGCACAACGTGGAGATGAAGATCGGGAAGGGCGGGGCGATCGCCCGCTCCGCCGGGACCTACGCGCAGATCGTGGGCCGAGATCAGGGCTACGTGATCCTTCGCCTGAATTCTGGCGAGCAGCGCCTGGTCCATGGCGGCTGCTTCGCGACGGTGGGCGCGGTGTCGAACCCGGACCACATGAACACCTCGATCGGCAAGGCCGGTCGCCAGCGCTGGCTCGGCCGTCGTCCGCACAATCGCGGCGTGACGATGAACCCGATCGACCATCCGCACGGCGGCGGCGAAGGCCGCACCTCGGGCGGCCGCCACCCGGTCACGCCGTGGGGCAAGCCGACCAAGGGCAAGAAGACGCGTTCGAACAAGCGTACGGACACGTTCATCGTGTCCTCGCGCCACGCCCGCAAGAAGAAGTAAGGGGGTCCACGATGACTCGTTCCGTTTGGAAGGGCCCGTTCGTCGACGGCTACCTCCTCAAGAAGGCGGATGCCGCGCGTGCGTCGACCCGCTCGGAAGTAATCAAGATCTGGAGCCGTCGCTCCACCATCCTGCCGCAGTTCGTGGGCCTCACCTTCGGCGTCTACAACGGCCAGAAGCACATCCCGGTCTCCGTCTCGGAAGAGATGGTCGGCCACAAGTTCGGCGAGTTCGCCCCCACCCGTACCTTCTACGGGCATGCGGCGGACAAGAAGGCCAAGAGGAAGTGAGCCATGGGTAAGGCTGCCACCCCCCGCGCGCTTGCGGACAACGAGGCCAAGGCGGTCGCGCGCATGCTGCGCGTGTCCCCGCAGAAGCTGAATCTCGTTGCCGGCCTGATCCGGGGCAAGAAGGTTTCGACCGCACTCGCCGACCTCGAGTTCTCGCGCAAGCGGATCGCGCGGGACGTGCGCAAGTGCCTCGAGAGCGCCATCGCCAATGCCGAGAACAACCACGATCTGGATGTCGACGATCTCGTCGTCGCCCAGGCGTTCGTCGGCAAGTCGCTGGTGCTGAAGCGGTTCCACGCCCGCGCCCGTGGACGGGCCAGCAGGGTCGAGAAGCCTTTCTCGAACCTCACGATCATCGTCCGCGAAGTCGAAGCGAAGGCCTGAGGAGGGCACCATGGGTCAGAAGGTCAATCCGATCGGCCTGCGCCTCGGCATCAACCGGACGTGGGACAGCCGCTGGGTCGCCGGCAAGAACGAATACGGCCAGCTGCTTCACGAGGACATCCGCATTCGTGCGGCTCTCATGAAGCTGCTGAAGCAGGCTGCGGTCTCCAAGATCGTGATCGAGCGCCCGCACCGGAAGTGCCGCGTGACGATCTACTCCGCCCGTCCGGGCGTTGTGATCGGCAAGAAGGGCGCCGACATCGAGAAGATGCGCAAGACCGTTGCGAAGATGACCACCTCCGAGGTCGTCATCAACATCATCGAGGTGCGCAAGCCGGAAATCGACTCCACCCTGGTGGCCGAGTCGATCGCCCAGCAGCTCGAGCGCCGCGTCGCCTTCCGTCGCGCCATGAAGCGCGCCGTGCAGTCGGCGATGCGCCTGGGTGCTGAAGGTATCCGCATCACCTGCTCGGGCCGCCTCGGCGGCGCCGAGATTGCCCGTACCGAATGGTACCGCGAGGGCCGCGTTCCGCTGCATACGCTGCGTGCGGACGTGGACTACGGCACCGCCACCGCCTTCACCACCTACGGCACCTGCGGCATCAAGGTCTGGATCTTCAAGGGTGAGATCCTCGAGCACGATCCGATGGCTCAGGACCGGCGCATGGCCGACGATGGCGGCCAGCGTTCTGGCGGCCGCCGCGAGCAGGCGGCGTAAGCCGGGGGATCAGGAGCCAGGACAATGCTTCAGCCCAAGAAGACCAAGTTCCGCAAGCAGTTCAAGGGGCGCATTTCCGGCGCTGCCAAGGGCGGGACAAATCTCGACTTCGGCCAGTACGGCCTGAAGGCGATGGAGCCAGAGCGCGTGACGGCGCGTCAGATCGAGGCGGCTCGCCGCGCGCTGACCCGCCACATGAAGCGCGCCGGCCGCGTGTGGATCCGCGTTTTCCCCGACGTCCCCGTTTCGTCGAAGCCCGCGGAAGTCCGCATGGGCAAGGGCAAGGGCGCTCCGGAATTCTGGGCGTGCCGCGTGAAGCCGGGCCGCATCATGTTCGAGATCGACGGCGTGCCGGTCGATCTCGCCCGTGAGGCGCTGACGCTTGCGGCCGCCAAGCTGCCGATCAAGACGCGCTTCGTGCAGCGCATCGTGGAGTGAGGAGGACACCATGAAGACGAAACAGAGGTTGTCCGACCTTCGCACCATGACCGGTGACCAGCTTCAGGACGAACTCCTGAAGCTCAAGAAAGAACAGTTCAACCTG
>JAIYAB010000085.1 GCA_027489275.1 Hyphomicrobiales bacterium | reverse complement strand
GACATGGACCAGGCCATCCTCGCGGGCGGGAACCGGCTTGACGTTGAAGCCGATGAGCGCGGCGGTTGCCGGGTTGGTGCCGTGCGCGCTGTCGGGCACCAGCACGACGCGGCGCGTCGCCCCTTCGCCCTTCGCCGCGATGGCGGCCTTGATGGCCATCATGCCGCACAGTTCGCCGTGCGCGCCGGCCTTCGGCGACATCGCCACCGCGTCCATGCCGGTCAGCGTCGTCAGCCAGCGCCCGAGCGTGTCCATCAGGTCGAGCGCGCCCTGGACGGTCGAGACCGGCTGCAGCGGATGCACGTCGCCGAGGCCCGGCAGCCGGGCCATCCGCTCGTTGAGGCGCGGGTTGTGCTTCATGGTGCACGAGCCGAGCGGGAAGAGCCCGGTGTCGATGCCGTAGTTCTTCTGCGACAGGCGCACGAAGTGGCGCATCGTCTCCGGCTCGGAGAGGCCCGGCAGGCCGATGGCGCCCTTGCGGGCGAGACCGCCGAGGCGCGGCGCGAAAGCCTCCGGCTCGTCGAGGTCGACGCCGGTGGTGTCGGCCCGGCCGATCTCGAACAGCAGCGGCTCTTCCTGCAGCAGCGCGCGGTTGCCGGTGAAGGTGCGGACCTCGGCGTCGCCGGCGCCGGCCGGCGTGGTGGGGCGTCCCTGGCGGTTCAGCATCACAGCACCTCCCTCAGGCCGGCCACCAAGGCGGCGCGGTCTTCGTCCGTGTTCACCTCCGTCGAGGCGACGAGCAGCAGGTCGTCGAGCCCGGCGCCGGGCAGCAGGCGCGACACCGGCACGCCGGCGAGCACGCCGCGGGCGGCGAGCGCTTCCACCACGCCGGCGGCGGGCGTGGGCAGGCGAACCGTGAACTCGTTGAAGAACGCGCCGTTGAGCACGCTCACGCCGGGCACGCCGGACAGGGCGTCGGCGAGCTTCACCGCGTTCGCGTGGTTGATCCGCGCGAGGCGGGTGAGGCCGGCTTCGCCCAGCAGCGTCATATGGATGGTGAAGGCGAGGCAGCACAGCCCGGAGTTCGTGCAGATGTTCGACGTCGCCTTGTCGCGGCGGATGTGCTGCTCGCGGGTGGAGAGCGTCAGCACGAAGCCGCGGTTCCCGTCCGCGTCCACCGTCTGCCCGCACAGGCGACCGGGCATCTGGCGCACGTGCTTCGAGCGCGCGGCGAACAGGCCGACATAGGGCCCGCCGAAGGAGAGCGCGTTGCCGATGGACTGGCCCTCGCCCACCACGATGTCGGCGCCCATGGCCCCGGGGGATTCGACCAGACCCAGCGACACCGCCTCGGTGAAGACGGCGATGAGCAGCGCGCCTTTCGCGTGGCAGGCGTCGGCGATGGCGCGCAGGTCGCGCAGGTTGCCGAACACGTCCGGCGTCTGCACCACGACGCAGGAGGTCTGGTCGTCGATGCTCGCGATGACGTCCTCGCGCGCCGCGACGTCGGGCGCCAGCGTGACGACGTCGTCCCCCGCCATGTCCGAGAGCGTGCGCACCACCTCGGCGTAGTGGGGGTGGAGCCCGCCCGACAGCACCGCCTTGCGGCGGCGGGTCACGCGGTGGGCCATCAGCACAGCCTCGCCGCAGGCCGTCGAGCCGTCATACATGGAGGCGTTGGCCACCTCCATGCCGGTCAGCGCGGCCACCTGCGTCTGGAACTCGAACAGGTACTGCAGGGTGCCCTGGGCGATCTCGGGCTGGTACGGCGTGTAACTGGTCAGGAACTCGGATCGCTGGATCAGGTGGTCCACCGTGGCCGGCACATGGTGACGGTAGGCCCCCGCGCCGACGAAGAACGGAACCGACCCGGCCGCAACGTTGCGCGACGCCATGCGGCCGATCAGGCGCTCCACTTCGATCTCGCCCTTGCGGCGCGGCAGGTCGACGAGGCCGGCGAGGCGCTTGTCGGCGGGGATCGCGGCGAACAGCTCGTCGATCGAGGCGACGCCGATGCGCGCCAGCATGTCGCCGCGTTCGACGTCGGATAACGGGAGGTAACGCATCGTGTCAGGGCTCCGGCAGCGGGCGGGGCGTGGCTCTTGTCGGGCTCAGAGGCCGGCGACGTAGTCGTTGTACTGGTCCTCGGTCATCAGCTCTGCGAGCTGGGCCGGGTCGGTGATCCTCATCTTCATGAACCAGCCGCGACCCTTGGGATCCTCGTTCACGGTGCCGGGCGCGCCCTCGAGATCGCCGTTGACCTCGACGACCTCGCCCGCGACGGGAGCGTAGACCTCGCTCGCCGCCTTCACGCTCTCCACCACCGCGGCCTCGCCGCCCTTGGCGACGCTCTTGCCGACCTGCGGAAGCTCGACGAACACGACATCGCCGAGCTGCTGCTGGGCATAGTCGGTGATGCCGACCGTGCCGGTGTCGCCGTCGACGCGGATGTATTCGTGGTCCCTGGTGTAGCGGGTCTCGGCCATGATGGGTCTCCGTTCGGGCGATGTCAGACGACGCGCCGCGCGTAGCGGTGCGGGACGAAGGGGAGCGAAACGACGCGGGCCGGCAGCGCGTTGCCGCGCACCACCAGCGACAGCTCGGAGCCCGGCGCGGCCATGTCGGCGGCGACGTAGCCCATCGCGACCGGGCCGCCGACGCTGGGGCCGAAGCCGCCGGAGGTGACGACGCCGACGGGCCGGCCGTCGCGCGTTGTGATCTCGGCGCCCTCGCGGGCCGGAGCCCGGCCCTCGGGCAGGATGCCGACGCGCTTGCGCGAGGCCCCCTCCGCCAGCTCGCGCCGGATGCGCTCGTAGCCGGGGAAACCGCCCTCCTCACGCCGCCGCTTCTGCATCGACCAGACGAGCGCCGCCTCGACGGGGGAGGTCGTCTCGTCGATGTCGTGGCCGTAGAGGCAGAGGCCGGCCTCCAGCCGCAGCGAATCGCGCGCGCCGAGGCCGATCGGCTTCACCTCGGGTTCGGCGAGCAGCGCGTCCGCCAGATCCTCGACGCGCCTGGCCCTGACCGAGATCTCGAATCCGTCCTCGCCGCTATAGCCGGAGCGCGAAACGTGGCAGTCGATTCCGTCGAAGGCGGCCGACACCGCCGTCATGAACGCCATGTCGGCGACGCCCGGGACATGGCGCGCCAGCACGTCGGCCGCCCGGGGACCCTGCAGCGCGACGAGGGCGCGGTTCTCGGCCCGCATCAGCCTGACGCCGGCCGGCAGGCGCGCCTCGATATGCGCCCAGTCGGCCTCCTTGCGCGACGCGTTGACGACGAACATCAGCGCGCCGTCCTCGGCCGGGTCGGTCGACCGGGTGACCATGAAGTCGTCGAGGATGCCGCCGGCGTCGTTCAGCAACTGCGAGTAGCGCTGCTGGCCGGGCTTCAGCCCGACGATGTCGGCCGGACACAGCGTCTCCAGCGCCCGGGCCACGGTCTCGTGGTCGGCGCCGACGACGAAGCCCTGTCCCATGTGCGAGACGTCGAACAGGCCGGCGTTCTCGCGGGTCCACAGGTGCTCGGCCAGGATGCCGGTCGGGAACTGGACCGGCATGTCGTAGCCGCCGAAGCCGACCATGCGCGCGCCGAGCTGACGGTGGCGCGCATTGAGCGGCGTGGTGCGCAGGGGCGCGTCGGGCGGCGATGTCGGCGGAGAAGCGTTGGCGTCCGAGGGTTCTGTCACCGATGTCGTTCCCGGTCAGCGTTGCACGGCCGGGCCTCGCGGCCCGTTCCATGCCCCCTCTGTCCGAGGACCTGAGAGATTTCCTGCGGTCGTCGCCGGTGAAGGCTTGCCGCAGTTACCCCCGTCGGTGGGCAGCCCTCGCGGGTGCCGCTTTCCAGAGTGCCAGCTCCCCGCGGTCCTTCGGCCTGAGCGTTTCCGGGGCGGTTGCGCCTTCGGCGCCGGCGACCGGAACCCGAGAGGGTTCCCGCCGGTCTCTTCCGCGGGGATCAGAAGCTGTATCGAGGGGTAGGCGAGCCCGCCGGGACTGTCAACCGGTCGGGGCCACGTGAACTACGCCGCGTCAACTTGTCCCCATGCGACGCAACTCGCGTCAGCTGCGACGCTTGCGCGGCGTCTCGGCGCGACCGTTCGGGTCGAAGCCGACGACGATCGTCATCTCCTCGCCGTCCTTGGGCACGAGGAGATTGTCCTCGATCATGATGAAGCCGGCGCTCGTCTCGCCGGACGGGATCGTCACCGTCGTCCGCTGCAGCCGCGAGACCATCACCTTGTCGCCCCGCTTGATGACGAAGCGTACCGGCGCGGCGTAGGTGCCGGGGGTGCCGGACGGTCCGAGCAGCGCCCGGCCTTCGACGCCGATCTTCACGGAGATCTGGTTGCCGACCAGGCGGCACTCGCGCGCCGTCTGCCCCAGCGAGAGCTGGTGGCGGACAGAGCCGCCGCCGTCCACGCGGATCGCCGAGCCGCCATCGAGGATCTCGACCTGCGGGCACTCGATGTCGCCCTCACTGGGCGGAGCCTGCGGCAGGGGCTGGGTCGAACTGCTGTTGCGGAAGAACTCGCCGAAGGAAGAGGTCGTCGAAGAGCCGCCCGTCTCAGAGCTCAGGCCGAGCGTCGAGCATCCGCCGAGGCCGAGCGCGCCGGCAAGCACGAGGGCGAGCGCCGCGCCCCTGCGCGCCAGCGGACAGGCCGCCGACCCGAACGCGGACAAAAACGGCTTGGAGGGAATTTCGAGGCTCGGGTGACGCATGGGAGATCGATCCGCAACAGGGGCGTCCGCGAGTCGCGCGGCGCGGGGCTTCGATATCAGGGGAGGCTATCGAACGCGGTTCCGAACCCGTTCAAGGACACCGGAATGCCGATGCCTTCCTCCGGGGTCTGGAACACGATGAAGGTCGCGGCCTGGCCGATCCTCAACTTGCCGAGGAGTTCGTCGTCCATCACCACTTCCGCTATGCAGCCGGACGGAAGGCAGCGCACGAAGCCGGCGCGGCCGACATCCGTCGCGTCGATCTTGAGGCCGAGACCGGACGGCAGGAGCACGCCGAGCGGCGCGATGACCCGCAGCAGCCGGCTGCGGCCGTCGGCGGTCTTCAGCACGATGACGACCAGCGAGACGTTCGGCTTGTCCTCGGCCTGGACGCTCTGGACCATCGCGCATTGCTCGGTCCTGGCGCCGGCGGGCGTCTCGCACCGCATCTGCCAGTCGCCGAAGGTGTTCTTGACCGGGCCCTGCGCGGCGGCCGGAGCGGCCACGGCGCAGGCCGCGAGGGCGACGATCCCCGCAAGGCGGCGGATGGCCGGAGGCGAAACGGGTCGACCCGCGAAGGTGGCAGCCATGCTTGCGTACCCTTGGCCCTGCTCGCGATTCGCGAAGGCACGTTAGCCCAAGACGTTCCGAAGCGTTGTCGGACCATTTCGGGCTCTGCCTGTCAAGGATGGCACGCCTGCGGCCGCCTTTCCACGTCCGCGCGGCCTGCCGGGCCGAACCGCGGGATTTCGGCCGCCGATCCGGCACGAGAGACGCGGTCGTGCGTTCATGACGCATGAATTGGCCCTTTGACGCCGTTGCGCTCCGAATGGCTTTGTGATCTTTGCGCTGTGTCAAACTCCGCCGACGGCCGTTCGGAGCATTTTTCCGCCCCGGGCGCCATCCGCGCAGCGTCTCGCCTCCCCCGGGCGACGCACCGGCCGCCAGGCAGAATCGGGAGATCGCAAGGTGAAGACCAACTTCTGGAACCGTTCAGCGCTCGCCGTCGCGGCGCTCGGTCTCAGCGCTGCCACGCCGGCGCTCGCCGGCACGGGCGTTCCGTCCCCGTGGCAGATGGGCCTTCAGGGCCCGGCCACCGAGGTGGCGCAGTTCACCTACGACCTGCACACGGCGCTGGTGTGGATCATCTCCTTGATCTCCCTGTTCGTGCTCGGGCTGCTCGTCGTCATCGTGGTCAAGTTCAACGAGAAGGCGAACCCGACCGCGTCGCGCACGACACACCACACCGGGCTCGAGATCGCCTGGACGATCATCCCGGTGCTGATCCTCGTCGGCATCGCGATCCCGTCCTTCCGGCTGCTGAAGTTCCAGGTCGAGATCCCGAAGGCCGACATGACCGTGAAGGTCTACGGCAACCAGTGGTACTGGTCCTACGAGTATCCCTCCGACCAGGGCGGCGGCTTCCGGTTCGATTCGAACATGCTGACGCGCGAGGAGGCGGCCAAGGCCGGCCAGCCCGCGCTTCTGGCGGTC
The DNA here is from genome assembly GCA_027489275.1 of Hyphomicrobiales bacterium. GTDB lineage: Bacteria > Pseudomonadota > Alphaproteobacteria > Rhizobiales > Beijerinckiaceae > Alsobacter. The sequence continues at coordinate 940 of JAIYAB010000085.1, read as the reverse complement.
GACAACGAGATGGTCGTGCCCGTGGGCAAGACCGTCGTTCTCCATGTCGTGGGCAACGACGTCATCCACTCCTTCTCGGTGGCCTCGCTGGGCTTCCGCATGGACGCGGTGCCGGGCCGGCTGAACCAGACCTGGTTCAAGGCCGAGAAGGAAGGCATCTACTACGGACAGTGCTCGCGCCTGTGCGGCCAGAACCACGCCTTCATGCCGGTGGCCGTGCGCGCTGTGAGCCCCGAGAAGTATCAGGCGTGGCTCGCCGACGCGAAGAAGAAGTTCGCGTCCACGCAGACGGAGCCGGTGAAGGTCGCAGCCCACGCGGCGCAGTGACCTTTCGCTGAACCAGAACGCAGAACGAGAAGCCCGGAATACACATCATGGCTTACGCGGCAAGCGCACACGACGCCCACCACAGCATCCCCACCGGCTGGCGCCGCTGGGTGCTGTCGACGAACCACAAGGACATCGGCACGATGTACCTTCTCTTCGCGCTGGGAGCGGGCCTCATCGGCGGCGCGCTCTCCATCGCGATGCGCCTCGAGCTCCAGGAGCCGGGGATGCAGTGGTTCACGAACGCGCAGACCTACAACGTGTTCGTGACGGGCCACGGCCTGATCATGGTGTTCTTCGTGGTGATGCCCGCCCTGATCGGCGGCTTCGGCAACTGGTTCGTGCCGATCATGATCGGAGCGCCCGACATGGCGTTCCCGCGCATGAACAACATCTCGTTCTGGCTGCTGCCCTCCTCGTTCCTGCTGCTGCTGATCTCGATGTTCGTCGAAGGCGCGCCGGGCTCGAACGGCTTCGGCGGCGGCTGGACGGTGTATCCGCCGCTGTCGACCTCCGGCCATCCGGGGCCGGCGCTCGACTTCGGCATCCTGTCGCTGCATCTGGCCGGCGCGTCGTCGATCCTGGGCGCCATCAACTTCATCACCACGATCCT
>JAIYAB010000063.1 GCA_027489275.1 Hyphomicrobiales bacterium | reverse complement strand
GACGGCCTGGTCCATGTGCGCGTCGGGCATGATGATCATGTGGTTGTTCGCGCCGGCGCAGCACTGCACGCGCTTTCCGGCCGCGCAGCCGCGCGTGTAGACGTACTCGGCGATCGGCGTCGAGCCGACGAAGCCGACGGCCTTGATGTCCGGGTCGTCGAGGATGGCGTCGACCGCCTCCTTGTCGCCGTTGACGACGTTGAGGATGCCCGGCGGCAGGCCGGCCTCGAGGAACAGCTCCGCGATGCGCAGCGGCACGCCGGGATCGCGCTCGGACGGCTTCAGGATGAAGGCATTGCCCGCCGCGATGGCGGGGGCGCATTTCCACAGCGGGATCATCGCCGGGAAGTTGAACGGGGTAATGCCGGCGACGACGCCGAGCGGCTGGCGCATCGAGTATATGTCGATGCCAGGACCGGCGCCCTCGGTGTACTCGCCCTTCATCATCTGCGGCGCGCCGATGCAGAACTCGACCACTTCCAGCCCGCGCTGGATGTCGCCCTTCGCGTCGGCGATCGTCTTGCCGTGCTCGCGCGCGAGGATCTCGGCCAGGCTGTCGTACTCGGCGGCGACGAGTTCCAGGAACTTCATCAGCACGCGGGCGCGGCGTTGCGGGTTGGTCGCGGCCCAGGCCGGCTGTGCGGCCTTGGCGTTTTCCACCGCGGCGCGGACTTCGGCCGCGGAGGCGAGAGGCACGCGCGAGGCGACCTCGCCGGTCATCGGCCAGAAGGCGTCGGTGAAGCGGCCGGACGTGCCGGGAACGCGCTTGCCGCCGATGAAATGTGTCAGCTCCGCTACCATGGGATCCTCCGTAGACCAGGCCGGCCGCCTCGCCGGCGGCCCTGTTGTTCGTCCCTACCATTGCCATCGCCGCTCGGCTATGGGAACTCCGGATAGGGTCCGGCGACCGCGCGCACGGCGGCGTTGCGCCTGTCCCGGTTGAGCGAGCCGCCCCCGTCGTCTACATCTGCGCCATGAACACCGCAGCGTCCTCGCACGCGTCCCTCGTTCTCGATTATGTCGACATGCACACGGCGGGCGAGCCGGTGCGCATCGTCACGGGCGGCTATCCCGACCTTGCCGGCGAGACGGTGCTGGACCAGCGCCGGGACGCCCGGGCGCGCTTCGACCGGCTGCGCCGCGCGATGATGCTGGAGCCGCGCGGCCACGAGGGGATGTACGGCGTCATCCCGGTGCGCGCCTCGCACCCGGAGGCGGCGATGGGTGTGCTCTTCACGCACAACGAGGGCTATTCCACCATGTGCGGCCACGCGACGATCGCGCTCGGCCGTTTCGCCGTCGACGAGGGGATCGTCGCGGCGGTGGAGCCGGTCACCCGCTTCGTCATCGAGGCGCCGTGCGGTCCGCTCGCCATGTCCTGCGCGGTGCAGGACGGCGTCGTGACCCGCGTGTCCTTCGAGAGCGTGCCGGCCTTCGTCCACGCGCTGGACGTTCCCGTGGACGTGCCGGGCCGCGGCCGGATCGTCACCGACATCGGCTATGGCGGCGCCTACTACGCCATCCTGCCGGCCTCGCGCCTCGGCCTCGATTTCTTCGCGAGCCCCGTCGAGGACCTCCTCGACGCTGCGGCCGCCCTGACCGACGCCATTCGCGCCGGCATGACGATCCGCCACCCAACGGAACCGGATCTCGGCTTCCTCTACGGCACCATCGTCACCGACGAGGCGCTGCCGGGGGAGGAGAGCTGGAATCTCTGCGTCTTCGCCGAGCGCCAGATCGACCGCAGCCCGACCGGGTCCGGCGTCACCGCGCGCATGGCGCTCGACCATGCGCGGGGTCTCGTCGGCGTCGGACAGGGCCGGGTCTTCCGCGGCATCACCGGCGAACCCTTCAGCGGCCAGGTGTCGCGGCTCGAGCCTTCCCTGCCAGGGGCCGTGCGCGTCATCGTCGGCGGGCAATCGTACTACACCGGCCGGGGCCGCTTCACCGTCGAGGCCGGGGACCCGCTCGGCTACGGCTTCGCCTTGCCGAAGCGCATCGGCGACGCGCGCTGAGAGGCCCGGCGGGCCTCAGCCGCCGAACATCCTGTCGAAGAAATTGCGCTGCGGCGGCGCCGGCTGGCCGCCCTGCACGGGGGCAGGCCCTGCGCCGGGGATCGAGCCAGGCGGGCGCGGCACGTCGCTCTGCGCTGTCGCGCGACGCGGCGCGGCCGGGGGCGTCGGGATCGAGCCGACCTGCCCGGGAACCACCTGCCCGGGAACCACCTGCCCGGGAACGACTTGCGCGGGCGGGAGCGGGGCCGGCGGCTGCTGGGCCACCGGAGCCGGCGGCATCAGGATCATCGGGCCCTGTCCAGGCACGCGCTGCGGCGGTGCGGCGGCGACGGGCGCGCTCTCCGACCATGATGGGCCCGGGCCCGGCGCAGGCGGCATGGAGGCGGGTGGCAGCGGCGGGGGGGCGGCGTCGACGGCCGGGCGCCAGCCGCCTGGACCGCCGCCGGGCAGGCCCACCGGAGGCTGGCCGGCGAGCGCCGTCTTCATGAAGCGGCTCCACACCTCGGTGGGCAGGTTCGAGCCGGAGACGCGCTTTGTCGGCGAGCCGTCGTCGTTGCCGAGCCACACGCCGGCGACGAGCGAGCCCGTGTATCCGACGAACCAGGCGTCGCGGTAATCCTGGCTCGTGCCGGTCTTGCCGGCCGCGTCCCAGCCGGGAAGCTCGGCCTTCCGGCCCGTGCCGGTGACCAGCGTCTCGCGCAGCATCGCGTTCATCATCGCCACCGCGCCGCTGTCGACGACGCGGCCGAGGCCGGTGCCGGTGCGCGAATACACGAGTTCCCCGGAGACCGTCTTCACCTGCCGGATCACGTAGGGCAGCACGCCCACGCCCCCGTTGGCGAAGGGCGCGTAGGCTGCCACGAGCTCGATCGGGACCACCTCCGACGTGCCCAGCGCGATCGACGCGTTGGGCTCGAGCTTCGACTGGATGCCGAGCCGCTGCGCGGTCCGGACGACCGACTTCGGACCCACCTCCACGGCGAGCCGCACCGCCACCGTGTTGATCGACATCGCCAGCGCCTGGCGCAGTGTCACCGCGCCGCGATACTCGCGGCTGGAGTTCTCCGGCGTCCAGCCCTTGATGTTGACCGGCGAGTCCTCGCGCACCGTGTCCGGCGTCAGGCCGTGCTCGACGGCGGTCAGGTAGACGAAGGGCTTGAAAGCCGACCCCGGCTGCCGCCGCGCCGCAGTGGCGCGGTTGAACTGGCTCTCGCTGTAGCTGCGTCCGCCCACCAGCGCGCGCACCGCGCCGTCGGGCTGCATCGCAACCATCGCCCCCTGCGACACGCCGAACCGGTCGCCCTTCAGCGTCAGTTCGTCCACCAACGCCCATTCCGCGGCCGATTGCATGAGCGGGTCGATCGTGGTGGCGACGACGATGTCCTTGTCGATCGTGCCGATGAAGTCGTCGAGCACGTCCATGACATAGTCGGCGGCGTAATTGACCGAGCCGGCTCCGCTCGGGCGCACGGCCTCGGGCGGGTTCGACAGCGCGAGCTTGGCCATCTGGTCGCTGACGAAGCCCTCGCGCGCCATGGCGCCCAGCACCAGCGTGGCGCGGGCTTGCGCAGCCTCGGGATTGCGGTTGGGCGCGAGCCGCGACGGCGCCTGGACGAGGCCGGCCAGGATCGCCGCCTCCGAGAGCGTCGCCGCCCGCGCCGACTTGCCGAAGTACTTCTGCGAAGCCGCCTCCACGCCATAGGCGCCGGAACCGAAATAGACACGGTTCAGGTACAGTTCGAGGATCTGGTCCTTCGAGTAGTTGTGCTCCAGCCAGATGGCCAGGATCGCCTCCTGGATCTTGCGCGAGGCGGTGCGCTCCTGCGTCAGGAACAGGTTCTTGGCGAGCTGCTGGGTCAACGTCGAGCCGCCCTGCATCGAGCTCCCGGTGCGGGTCACGTTGCGGTAGAGCGCCCGCGCGATGCCGACGGGGTCGATGACCTCGTGGGCATAGAAGCGGCGGTCCTCGATCGCGACGAACGCCTTCGGCAGGTAGGGCGGCAGTTCCTTGAGGGTGACGGTGCGGCCTCCCGTTTCGCCGCGGTTGGCGAGCAGCGAGCCGTCCGCGGCGAGGATGGCGATGTTGGGCGGCCGCTTCGGCACGGCGAGCTGGTCGATCGGGGGCAGCTTGGAGGCATGGAACGCGATCAGCCCGACGAGACCGATCACCACCCACAGGCCCGCGACCGCGCTCCAGTAGGCGAGATGCCCGATCAGCGAACGACGCTTGCGCCCGCCGCCCTTCTTGCGGGAAGGGCTGCGGCGGGTCGTGTCGGCGGGCTTTGCGCGGCTGCGCGGCATCGGTTCGTCCCGTTCGTCGTCCCGTTCGCCCCGTTGCGGGTCGTCGTCCGGGGGCGGAGCCGTCCTGGGCCGTCCGCGGCCGGCGGCCAGCGGATCGTCGCCGGGTCGCACCACGGGCGCGAACGAAGGCTCCTGCCGGCGTCCGGGCTCGGTCCGCTGGGCACGCGGTGGCCGCGGCGCGCCGGGGCGATCCTCGGCCGTCAACCGCAGGTCCGCCGGCCGCTGTCCGGAATCCCCGAAGGACGGCTCGCGCCGCGCCCCTCCGCCCGATCGCGGTTCGTCCCCTACGCCCATCCCGCCCCGTCCTGGCTCCTGCCGGCACAGCCCGTCCGACGGGCGAAGCCGTCGGTTCAGGAGCCGTCGCGACGCAGCAGAAGTCAGGCTAATTGCGGCGAATTAAGGGGTGGTTAAGGATCGCCGGCCGGACCCAGCCGACGGCTGCCGGCGCGCGGCGAACGACCCGCACATGAGGCCTGCGTGCCGCCCTGGAGCGTTTCGCGCGTGGCACTCGACCCGGGGAAAGCGCGGCCGTCAGGCCGCGACGGGCTGCGGCTTGGTCAGCAGGCGGCACAGCCGCGCCACGGTCGCCTTCATCTCGTGCCGGTGGACCACCATGTCGACCATGCCGTGCTCGCGCAGGTACTCCGCGCGCTGGAAGCCCTCGGGCAGCTTCTCGCGGATCGTCTGCTCGATCACGCGCGGGCCGGCGAAGCCGATCAGCGCGCCGGGCTCGGCGATGTGGATGTCGCCCAGCATCGCGTAGGAGGCGGTGACGCCGCCGGTCGTCGGGTTCGTCAGCACCACGATGTAGGGCAGCTTGGCGGCGCGCAGGCGCTGCACCGCCACGGTCGTGCGCGGCATCTGCATGAGGGAGAACATGCCCTCCTGCATGCGCGCTCCCCCGGAGGCCGCGAACATGACGAAAGGCGTGCGCCGGTCGACGGCGGTCTCGAGCCCCTTGATCACGGCCTCGCCCGCGGCCATGCCGAGCGAGCCGCCCATGAAGTCGAAATCCTGCACGCCGATGGTGAGCGGCGTACCCTCGACCATCCCGTGGCCGACCTTGACGGCGTCCGTGGATCCGGTCTTGGCGCGGGCGTCCTTCAGCCGGTCGACGTAGCGCTTCTCGTCGCGGAACTTCAGCGGGTCCACCGGCACGTCGGGCAGTGCGATGTCCTCGTACTGGCCGTCATCGAACATCGACTTCAGCCGCGCCGTGGCCACCATGCGCATGTGGTAGTCGGAGCCCGGGATGACGTACTGGTTGGCCTCGACGTCCTTGTGGAAGACGAGCTGGCCGGAATCCGGGCACTTGATCCACAGGTTCTCGGGCGTCTCCCGCCGCAGGAACGACCGGATTTTCGGCCGCACGACGTTGGAGATCCAGTTCATCGGGCTCGTCGTGTCCATGATCCCTCCGTTGGCCGTCGCATGTTCAGGACCGCACCCTCAGGCGCGGCACACTGCCGGTCGATTGCGGCGCGATCAGGCCGCCTTCGCCACCCGGCGCACCCCGGCCGCAATGTCGGCCACCAGGGCGGACACCGCGCCGACGGTCGCCGCCGTCGCCTTGCCGTCCGCATCGAGAGAGCCGCGCACCGCCTCGACCAGCGCAGTGCCGACGACGACGCCGTCGGCCCCGCGCGCGATCGCCTCGGCGCTGTCGGCGTTCCTGACGCCGAACCCCACGGCGACGGGCAGGGCCGTGTGCCGCTTGATGCGGGCGACGGCCCCGGCCACCTTGCCGAAGTCGGGCGTCGCCGCGCCGGTGATGCCGGTGATGGAAACGTAGTAGACGAAGCCCGACGTGTTCGCGAGCACCGCCGGCAGGCGCTGGTCGTCGGTCGTGGGCGTCGCGAGCCGGATGAAGTTGAGCCCGGCGGCCAGCGCCGGCTTGCACAGCTCGTCGTCCTCCTCCGGCGGCAGGTCCACGACGATCAGGCCGTCGACGCCCGCCTCCAGCGCGTCGCGCAGGAAGGCATCGACGCCGTAGACGTAGATCGGATTGAAATAACCCATCAGGATGATCGGCGTGTCGGCGTCGCCGGCCCGGAAGTCGCGCACGAGCTGCAGCGTCTTGCGCAGCGTCATGCCGGCGTGCAGCGCGCGCAGCCCCGCCGCCTGGATGGCCGGGCCGTCTGCCATCGGGTCGGTGAACGGCATGCCGAGCTCGATCAGGTCCGCGCCGGCCGCCGGCAGCGCCTTGACGACGGCGAGCGACGCCGCGGGATCGGGATCCCCCGCCATCACGAAGGTCACGAGGGCGGCGCGCCCCTGCGCCTTCACGGCGGCGAAGCGGCGGTCGATGCGGGTCGGGGACGTCTGTGTGCTCATGGCGCGCGTGTAGCACGCCGCGGCGCGAAAGGGGAGCCTCCGCCGTCGGGCCTCACCCGGGCCGGCGCAGCACCGCCCACATGTTGTCGTCGGTCGGCAGCCGGTCCTTCAGGCGCATGGTCACCGTGTAGCCGTGCGCTTCGGCAAGCTCCCGCAGGGTGGCGGGCGTGAAGTAGTTCACGTGGTCGGGGAAGCGGAAGCCGCACCACTTCGCGCCGCGCAGTCGCCGGTTGAGCGAGGCGAAGTTCGGCACCTTCACCACGGCGATGCCGCCGGGCCGCAGCGCCCGCGAGAGGCTGTCCAGCACGCCGGCCGGGTCCGGCTCATGTTCAAGATAGGAGCGCAGGATCGCCGCGTCGAAAAACCCGGTTTCGAACTGCGTCAGCCCGTGCGCGCACGGGGCGCAGACGGCATAGCCGCCGTGCTCGCGGAACAGCGCGTCGGCCTGCGCTGTGAGCGCGGGCGAGATGTCGATCCCGAAGAGGTCGTAGCCCGCGCCGGCCGAGGCGAGGTAGCTGCCGTTGCCGCAGCCGAGATCAACCACGCGCCCGGCCGCGATGTGGCGGCGCACGTCCTGCATCGGGTTGCGTCGGCCGAACATCCGCGTCCGCACGCGGGTGATCTGGTCGAGACGGTTGAGAAGAGGCGAGGTGCGCTTGCGCCGCGCGGCCTCAGCCGCATAGCTCGCCGACCATTCGAACGTCGTCGCCACCGCGGCGAAGTCCGGCACCTCGGGCATGTAGATGAAGTCGCAGCCGGTGCACTGCACCGTCCGCCAGCCATCGCGGCCATAGGGCAGGTCGGAGCGGTGCGCGCCGCCGCACGAAGGGCACGTCCGCGCGAGGACCGGGCCGGGGACCGGTTGCCCGGCATTCGAAACGCTCTGCATCGTCATGCAACTTCCGCCCGGCGTCGGTCACGGTCACATGAACAGATGTGGGCTCGTCGAAATATGTCAAGCGCAGGATCAAGAACAAGCGGGAGGAGCGCCCCTATATACAATCAGGACGCGTGTATTTCCATCTCCGTTACAAATGGAGAAAGCGTGACGGGAGTGCAGCTCTTCCCGCGTCTCAGCTCATGCCGCCGAGATGGTCGGCGACGGTGAAGATGTCCTTGTCGCCCCGCCCGCACAGGTTCACCACCATCAGATGATCCTTCGGCTTCTTCGGCGCGATATCGAGCACCTTGGCGATGGCGTGCGCCGGCTCGAGCGCCGGAATGATGCCCTCTAGCTTCGACAGAAGCTGGAACGCCGACAGCGCCTCCTTGTCGGTGGCCGAGATGTACTGCACCCGGCCGATGTCGCGCAGCCACGCGTGCTCGGGGCCGATGCCGGGATAGTCGAGGCCGGCCGAGATCGAGTGGCCCTCGGTGATCTGGCCGTCCCCGTCCATCAGCAGGTAGGTGCGGTTGCCGTGCAGAACGCCCGGGCGGCCGCCGGACAGGGACGCGGCGTGCTCGCCCGTCTCGATGCCGTGGCCGGCCGCCTCGACGCCGATGATCTCGACGTCCTTGTCGTCCAGGAACGGGTGGAACAGCCCGATGGCGTTCGAGCCGCCGCCGATGCAGGCGACGAGCGAATCCGGCAGCCGGCCCTCGCGCTCCATCATCTGCTCGCGCGTCTCGCGGCCGATCACCGCCTGGAAGTCGCGGACCATCTCGGGATAGGGGTGCATGCCGGCCGCGGTGCCGATCATGTAGTAAGTGTCGTGGACGTTGGTGACCCAGTCGCGCAGGGCCTCGTTCATGGCGTCTT
>JAIYAB010000121.1 GCA_027489275.1 Hyphomicrobiales bacterium | reverse complement strand
TGTCGAACCGCTCGTTGACGGCGCGGAGGATCGGCGCGAGCCGGGGACGGGCGTCGATCGCCCGGGTCCACGTGTCGGCATCGATGAGCGTCCCGATCAACCGCGCGCTGCGATCCGTCTCGCTGAGCAGCGCCCCGACGATGAGGATCGTCGGCACCACGACGATCACCGCCACGATCGCCGTCGTCAGGGCTGCAGCGATACCGTTGAACCTCACGACGTGCCTGATGTGCGCATCCAGAGGCGCAAACAGGACCGCAAGAGTGAACGCGCCGACAAGAGCCGGGACGAACGGGATGGCGAGCAGGTAACAGAGGACGAGACCAACGCCCACGCCGAAGGCCAGCACCCAGGTCGAGATCGTGCGTCGGCGCGGCGAAAGGGATTCAGTCATGCAGGGCTCCTGACCGACCGTGCCGCGCCAGCCGATGTCACACGAAACCGACAGCGAACGTCCGGGCGAGCGATGCCTCGGCTCCAACTCACGGACCGATGAGCGTGATTGGGGCTATCAGTCGCCGTTTCACGACGCCTTGTTTCACGTCAATGCGCTCAGGAGACGGTGCAGTACCTGTCAACATGCGCCTTTAGCATGCTGAGCACCACACCCTTGCCATGGCCTCAAAGCCGCCGGTTGCGGCTCGATCCCAACACCCGGGCGCCCGACACCCAGCGATTGCTGCTGTCGCGCTTCTGGCGTGCTGCGTCGGGATTCTGGCAGGGCGCCGGTTCCCGCCGCGCATGGCTGCTGACCGGCCTGCTGCTGGCGAGTGTCCTGCTCCAGTTGGCCATCCAGTACCGATTGAACTTCTGGGGCCGCGACTTCTTCGATGCCTTCGGCAGGAGGGACGAGCAGTCGCTCCGCTCGCAGGCGTTGATGTTCCTGCCGCTGGCCGGCATCAGCATCCTCGTGGCGGTCTTCGCCATCTGGGCACGCATGACTGTCCAGCGGCGATGGCGCGCATGGCTGACCCAGCATCTGATTGACCGGTGGCTGGCCAATGATCGCTTTCGCCAGCTCAAGTTCACGGTCGGCGAAGACCAGAACCCGGAGTACCGGCTCGCGGAGGATGCGAGGATCGCGACGGACAATCCTGTCGGTCTTGTCGTCGGCTTGCTCAACGCCGTCCTCGGTGCGGTGATCTTCATCAGCATCCTGTGGAGCGTTGGCGGCGATCTCACCCTTCAGGTCTTCGGCCACACCCTCACGGTCCCGAAGTATCTGGTCATCGCCGTGACGATCTATTCCGTGCTTCTGAGTGTCGCCATGGCCATCATCGGCCGGCGGCTCGTCGGCGTCATCGCCGTGAAGAATGCCGCCGAGGCCCAGTTCCGCGCGGTCGGCTCCCATCTGCGCGAGCGCGGAACGCCGACGCCTCTCTCCAAGGGACAGGACGAGCAGCACCAGCTGCTGTCCGGCTCGCTGAACGACGTCATAGCGGGTTGGCGTGACCTGTGTTTTCAGTTCATGCGGACCACGGTGGTCGCCCAGGGCAACATCCTGCTGGCGCCGGTGATCGCCTGGGCGCTCTGCGCGCCGAAGTATCTCGTCGGGACGATGTCGCTCGGCGAGGTGGCACAGGTGACGGCGGCCTTCGTGATCGTGCAGGCGGCCCTCAACTGGCTCGTCGAGAACTATGCCGGCGTTGCTGACTGTCTGTCATCCGTCAACAGGGTTGCGTCCTTCCTGATCGCACTCGACCAGCGCGACGGCGACGAGGGTCGCCCTGAGGGTTGATTGCTGCCGCCCGGAGGGTCCGTTTCAGGCGGCCGGATCGGAACGGCAGCAGGCTTTTCGGTTGGCCAGCTCGGCCATAGCCACAATGGAGATCCTGCGCATGCATCCGCTTCATCGCGAGTCCCATCTGATCGAGCGCATCGGGTGGCTGCGCGCCGCCGTCCTCGGCGCCAATGACGGAATCATTTCCACGGCCAGTTTGCTCGTGGGTGTGGCCACCGCCTCAACCAACGCGGCCGATGTTCTCGTTGCCGGTGTTGCAGGCCTTGTCGCGGGCGCCATGTCCATGGCGGCGGGCGAGTATGTCTCCGTGAGCTCCCAGGCGGACACGGAAGAGGCCGACCTCGCGCGCGAGCGTCGCGAACTGCACGAGCAGCCCGGCGCCGAGCTCGAGGAACTGACGGCCATCTACATTGACCGCGGCGTCTCGCCTGATCTTGCTCGGCAGGTCGCGGAGCAGATGACCGCGAAGGATGTGTTCGCCACACATGCGCGAGACGAACTGGGCCTGTCGGCCCACGTCGTCGCCCGACCCGTGCAAGCGGCCCTGACCTCGGCCGCGACATTCTCCGTGGGCGCTGCGGTTCCATTGCTCATCGCCGTCTTTGCACCGACGGCGACAATCGCGCTGACCGTTTCGGGCGGGTCGCTCGCATGCCTTGCGGGCCTCGGAGCCCTGGGGGCTCGGATCGGCGGAGCCGGCATGATGAAGCCGACGCTGCGCGTGACGTTCTGGGGCGCCTTTGCGATGGCCGCAACGGCCGCCATCGGCGCCGTCGTAGGCCATAGCGTATAGACGGCGGCGAACTTACGGCGGCAGTTCTGGTTGCTGGCGGGTTCCAGACAGATGATTACTCGGTCGTCTTGCCATCGAAGTGCTCCTTCGATGCTTCGGCAGCTGCCTTTGTGGTGTGCACAGTTCCATCGGCGTGGTTTGCGGGCGCGTACAGAGTATAGAGCTTCAATGCGTTGTCGCCGGTGTTCTTGATGTTGTGGCGCGCACCGGCGGGAACCAGCATCGCAATCCCGGTGTTGATCGCGGTAACGGTGCCATCGATGGATATTTCGCCGTTACCCTGCTCCAGCCTGAAGAACTGATCGCGGTCCTTGTGGACCTCCTCGCCGATGTCCTCGCCCGGCTTCAGGGCCATGACAACCAGCTGCATGCCCTTCGCCGTGTAGAGAACACGTCGAAAGTTCGTCCTTGATGCCAAGCGGGCTATCTCAGCCGGGCGCGTCACGGTCAGGCGTGGCGGCGGACCGGGCCAGTGGCCCGCTCTCGCGCCGACGGGCAAAGGGCAAACGCTGCTCGCCGGCGCTCGACCAAAACGGGGAGGTTCGCGTCGGTCCAGCGCAACCTTTGGCGGTGCCAAGCACTTGATGATCAGCCACGGGCGGCGAGAACGTATTGCCCATGGGCTGCTGAGCAAGGGTGATCGTGATGCGTTGGATGAATGTACGAAGCGTAGCGGTGCCAAGCCTGCTCGCCATCATGCTGGCCGGATGCCAGACGGCGGACCAGTCGATGATGAGCGCGGAGGATGTGTGCCTCTCCTCGGGCTACCGGCCAGGGACGCGGACGTACAATCGGTGCGTCCAGACCGCCTACGGTGACTATCGGCTGGAATCGCAGGCGACCGGCAACGTCGTCGCCGCAGGGGCAGCAGCAGGACTCGTTGGCGGCGCCGTGATCGCGGCCAGCTCCGGGCCCTACTATCGCTCGGGGCCCTACTATGGCTCGGAGCCGTACTACGATTCCGGTGTCTATGTGGGGCGCGGATACGGGACGTACTCCGGCGGGTACTACGGACCGGCCTATCGGCCCTCCTATCGCGGGCGAGGGCCCTATTCGCGCTGGTGAAGTCCGGCCCGGTGCCAGCGCCGATCCGGCCGGTCAAGCGGCGTCGAACTCCGACCCCGACTGAAGTGCGGCCCCGGGGTGGCCCGCGGACGACGTCTCGCGGACACTGTGGTGCAGCCTGGGCACTGACGTGCTACTTGCGCGACCCGGTGTCGTTCTTTCTTTCCCCTATGGCAAGCGGCCCGGGGGAGCCACTTCCGGATCGAGTGAAACGGGGAATCGTACGGTGAACGTCGTCCCCGCGCCCGGCACCGTCGACCTGGCAAGGGTGCCGTGGAGCTGGCGGACGAAGATCGCCACATAATCGGAGCCATGCCTCCCGGGCGCGCTAGCGTGATCTTGATCCGCCATGCCGATCCCGTCGTCGGCGACCTTGAGCTCGATCTCGTCCCCGATCCGTCGGACGGATAGCGTGACCAACCCGATTCCGTCGGGAAAGGCGTGCCGAACGGCATTTGTGCCGAGCTCGTTGACCAGCAAGCCGAAGGGCACGGCGCGCTCGGAGTCGATCTGAAGGGCTTGCGTCTCCGCGACTATCCGAATGCCCCCCGAGCCTCCCAGCAGGCTCGCCGACAGGGCCTTGGAAATTTCCGTGAGATAGCTCCCCAAGGCGACCGTGCGGTCGCTGCCGGCTTGCGACATGAGGTCGTAGAGCCGGGCGATGGCGATGATGCGGTCCTGCATGGCCCGATAGCCCTGCACCCAGGGCGACGGCGTCCGTCTGATCTCGTTGGTGATCAGGGCGGCGATGACTTGCAGGTTGTTCTTGACCCGGTGCGCAACTTCGTTCGCCAGCATCCGGGCGTCGACTTCCCGCTGCCTGCGCTCGTTGATCTCGATATGCATCTGGGCATTTGCCGCCTCGGTGGCCTCGATCAGCTCATCCTGCCGAAGAGCACCGAGGAGCAGGGCCTGACTGATGGCCCGCCTTGTCTCGTGAAGGGGTCCTGTTTCGGTCACCTGGATCATGACACCCGCCGTCCGACCGTCGGCCTTGACCGGCCACAGGCTGTAGGAAAACAGGAGTGGGCAAGGCGACGCCTGATCTTCGGCCGTGTAGCTTGCGGGCACTCCCGTTTGAAGAACGCGGGACAGTAGCGCCTGGCAATTGTCGTCCGGCGGCAGCAGACGACCGAACGGTGCTCCGATCACCTCGTCCCGAGCCTTTTCGATCAGCCGGCAGAAGGCCGCGTTGGCGTAGCGGACAACATTCTCCTCACCGGAAACCTCGGTCACCGCCCACGGCGCGTGGTCGAAGGAGCTCGAAAGGTCCGCGAGCAGCGACGCCGGATCCAGATCCGTGACCTTCGATGTCGACATCATTCGCCGGCCTTCGGCTCTGGTGGGCTTTCGTCTTCCTGCGGCCTGCGCGGGCCAGTCCGGTCAGGGAGCCCGGTGCTCAACTGGCTGTAGTCCGTCGTCCTCGGATCGATGACGACGACGCCCCGGTCCTTGATGACGTATTCGCGGATGTCCTTGCTGTGGTTGCCCCCGCGCATCTTGATGACGACGATCGTCTTCCTCAGCTGGCCGTCGATCTCCACGTAGCGCAGCCGGATGATGTCGTCGGTGAGGAACGACACCGCATAGTGGCTGAACTGGAGCGAGGTGAAGTTGTCCTCCACCTCGACCGTGCTCAGGATCGTGATCCCCGCGCCGGTCAGGGCGCCGATCATGCGATACAGGGACTCCCGGAAATCGGCCCGGAAGCTTGGCGCCAGCGCCATCTCGAAGCCGACCAGGGAATCGATGACGACTCGCTTGGCTCCCACTCTCTTGATGGCGTCGAGGATCGCCAGCATGGTCTCGTCGACCGACAGGTCGAGGGGACGAAGGTAAAGGATCTCGAGAGTGCCGGCCTTCTGCGCCGCCTTCAGCTTGAGGCCGAACGTGTCCGCGCGGTGGATG
>JAIYAB010000180.1 GCA_027489275.1 Hyphomicrobiales bacterium | reverse complement strand
GTAGTAGCCCAGCGGATCGGCGACAGAGTCCGGCACGACGATCTTGGCCGCGAAATGAATGATCGCCTTGACGCCGTGCCGGGCGATGACCTCGGCAACCAGGGCCTCGTCGCCCATGTCGCCGCGCACGAGCGGAACGGTGGTGGGAACCGCGGACGGAACGCCGGTGGACATGTCGTCGAGGACGACGACGCTCTCGCCGCGGTCCGACAGGGCCAGGACGGTATGGGCGCCGATGTATCCGGCTCCGCCGGTCACAAGAACAGTCATGTCGCTCCCGCTGTGTCCGTGATTGCACGCCACCTATGCGGCGGAACCCCTTAGTCTTTCCTGAATTTTAGGCAAAGGGTGTTTGATCTTCGGCATAGCGCCCCAAAAAGGACGCGCTCACCGTGTCGCTTCCAGCCTGCGGCAGCCTCGACAACGCTGCCGTCCCGCCCCCGTTCCTCAACCCTCAAGCCCTGCAGCATCCATGACCAAGCGCATCCGCAAAGCCGTCTTCCCGGTCGCCGGTTTGGGAACCCGTTTCCTTCCCGCCACCAAGGCCATTCCGAAGGAAATGCTCACGGTCGTGGACCGGCCCGTCATCCAGCACGTCGTCGACGAGGCGCGCGCGGCAGGGATCGAGCACTTCATCTTCGTCACGGGCCGCGGCAAGGCGGTGATCGAAGACCATTTCGACATCAACTTCGAACTCGACCGCACGCTCTCCGAGCGCGGCAAGACGCGCGAGCTCGAAGGGCTGCGGCGGGACCTGCCGGCGGCGGGCGCGACCAGCTTCACGCGCCAGCAGGCGCCGCTCGGCCTTGGCCACGCGGTGTGGTGCGCGCGCGACATCGTCGGCGACGAGCCCTTCGCCGTCCTCCTGCCGGACATGCTCCATCTCGGCCGCGAGCCCTGCCTCGCCGGGATGATCCGCGGCTACGAGGCCCATGGCGGCAACCTGATCGGCGTGTTCGAGGTGCCCGACAGCGAGACGCACCAGTACGGCATTGTCGGCGTGCGGGACGAGAAAGGCGCGCAGGCCATCACCGAGATGGTCGAGAAGCCGGCCAAGGGGACGGCTCCGTCCAACCTCGCCGTGTCCGGCCGCTACATCCTGAGCCCGGAGATCTTCCGCATCCTGGAGACGCAGGAGCGCGGCGCGGGCGGCGAGATCCAGCTGACCGACGCGATGATCACGCTGGCCAGGAGCCAGCCCTTCTTCGCGCACACCTTCGCGGGGGAGATCTACGACACCGGCACGAAGCTCGGCTTCCTGATGGCGAACGTCGCCTACGGGCTGCGGCGCGAGGATGTCGGGCCGTCGATGCGCGTGGAACTCGACAAGCTGATGGGGCGGTGAGCCCGGGTCAGCGCTGCAGCCGCAGGCCGAGCAGATATACGTTCGCCGTGTAGTCGGCGCCTGGGAGGGAACTGTCGAGTTGCTCGTGCGTGACACTGGCGCGCACGACGACGCTGCGGTTGAGCTTCCAGTCGAGGCGCAGGCCGGCGGTGAGCCGGTCCTCGGTGATCGGGACGCCCTGGTAGAGCGTCTGCGAACCGTCCAGCAGCGCGGAGAGCGACAGGTAGCGGCGCAGCGCGTGCGTGACCTCGATGCCCGCGCTGTGGACGATCGCGCCCGACGCGCCCGAAACCGTGGTCTCGGACAGTTCGGTGCCCGCCTTGAAGGCGACGGTGGTCAGCGCGGTCGGCGTCCAGATCAGCGACGCGTTGGCGAGGAAGCCGTCGATCGGTTCCAGCCGCGGGTCGTCGTATTCGCGCTGACCGTAGCCGACGGACGCCTCGCCGACGATCAGGCGCGTGATCTCCAGCGTGGTGCCGGCGCGGACGGCCTGCCCCGACGAGGACCGCCGAAATCCGCCGGCGTCGATGGCCTGGTCGTAAATCCGGCGGTCGCCGGTGAGTTCGGCGAAGGGCTTGATGCCGGGGGAGACCTCGTAGCCGGCGCGCAGGGTGACGCCGTAGCTGTTCAGGTCGCGATCCGACTGGCTGAGCGACTGGCCGTTGCCGAGCGGGATCGCCTCGTAGACCTGCCTTCCGACGGCGCCCCTGAGACCGAGCGAGGCGTCGCCGAAGCGTTGGGTGACGCCGGCGGCCAGTCCGCCTTCCAGGATCTGCCCGCGGCTGCTGCCCACGAAGGGCTGCTCGATCCCGGGTTGCTGCGTCGTCAGACGGCCGATGGTCTCCAGGTCGACAGTGGTGTCGCGCAGCGCGTCGAGGCGCAGGCGCAGCGCGCCGTCGACCTCGGGCCGGTCGGCGGCGGGCGTGTCGAAGTAGCGGTAACGCGTGCCGCGCAGCACGGCGCTGAGCGCATGGCGCTCCCAGTCGCTGTCCGCCAGCAGGCCGAGGTCCGTCTTGAGCAGCGAGGAGCCGCCTCCCGGGTTGGGGATGCGGTTTGGATTGGTGTCGTAGCCGCCGGACACCTCGATAGCGGGGCGCAGCGTCATCGTGCCGACCCTCACCCCGAGCGGATCGAACGCCTGCAGATCCTCCAGCCGCGGGCGGCGGCGGGACGGCGGGGCCAGCGGCGGCAGCGGCGGACCCGGCTTGACGGCCGGCGAGGGCGTGCCCGGGGCAAGGGGCCCCACGGGACGTTCGCCCGCCGGGGGCAGGTCCGCGACGCCGCGGGCGGGCGTCACGCGCGTGCTCTTGCCGGACCGGACCGGCTTGCCGACGACGGGATAGGTGCCGCGGAAGGCAGGACGCGCCTCCGCGGGCGCGGAACCGGGACGCAGGCCGAGGGGCGCCTCCGTCGGCGCAGCGGGCTGCTGCTGGGCGAAGCCCGTGGCCACGCTTCCCGGCACCGCGGCAAGGAGGAGGACGGCGCAGAACTGTCGCCGCGCGGCGCGCAATGGAACCTCCGGACGGACGATAGGCCCGGCACGGACGGCGTGCAGGACATGGTTAACACTCGTAAAACGGGCATGGTTAACAGCCCGTAACCCGGGGCGTCGCAGCGGGTGTTCAGGCCGGGGCGGGCATGCTAAGCCGCGCTCATGAGC
>JAIYAB010000368.1 GCA_027489275.1 Hyphomicrobiales bacterium | reverse complement strand
GGTTGCCGAGAGGCTTCGTCGCCTGGATCTCGAGCTTTCCAGGCTTCGGGAGGCGGTGATAGACCAGCGCGCCCGTGCGCAGGTCTTCGGACATTTTCGTGGCCATTGAGTTCCCCTGCCCGCGGCCCGGCGCGGGTCTTCTTCCACCGCAGACATAAGAACAGGCCTTCGGCCCGCACAAGCGCGTTTTGCGCCTCCGGGCCAACTTTCCAACCGCTGGCGCACGGCCCCGGCTTGGCCTATTTTCTGCGCGCGCAAGCGCCGACAGGGCGCGCGTGGGGAACGAAACAGGGAAACTCCAGGAGGGAGGCGTATGGAAAGACGCGACTTTTTGAGGATCGCTCTCGGTGGCGCCGCTGCGGCTGCAGTGGCCCCAGCGGCGATGGCCCAGTCGGCTATGGCCCAAGCCAGCTATCCTGACCGTCCGATCAGGCTCATTGTCCCCTTCCCGCCCGGCGGCGTGAATGACGCGGTTGCCCGTCCGTGGGTGGAGTTCGTCAAAACCAGTCTTGGCTCGGTCGTGATTGAGAATCAGGGCGGAGCCGGCGGCGCGGTGGGAGCGGCTGCAGCGGCCCGTGCGAATCCGGATGGATACACCCTGCTGTTCGGATCGGGCGCGACCCATGTGGTGGTGCCAACCGCCTCGCCCAAACCGCCGTATGATCCCGAGCGGGATTTTGAACCGATCGCGATCATCTCCGTGAGCGGCATCGGCGTGGCGGTTCACCCCTCGCACCCGGCCAAGACTCTCAAGGAGCTGATCGACGACGCGCGCGCGCGGCCCGGCAAGCTTTCCTACGCCTCGGCCGGCGTCGGCTCCGCCACGCATCTGGGCGCGGAGCTGTTCAAGTCCCTGACCAAGACCGACATCCAGCACGTGCCGTATCGCGGAGGCGGGCCGGCCCTGAACGATCTGGTCGGCGGCCACGTGCCTGTCGGTTTCATCAACGTCACGGGGCAGGTTCTCGAACTCCAGCGTGCAGGCAAGATCCGCCTGCTGGCGGTGACGACTCCCAAACGCGCGGTCGGCGCGCCGGATCTGCCAACTGCAGAAGAAGCCGGCGTGCCCGGCTGCGTCGCGCTCAACTACGCTGGCATCTTTGCGCCAGCAAAGACCCCGCGCGCGATTGTGGACCGTGTCGCCAAGGCGACGCAGGAGGCCATGGCGAACCCGGATTTCGTGCGCCTGCTCACCGCATCCGGCTTCGAGCCCTCTGCCGACAACAACCCGGACGCCGCGCGTCGCTTCGTGCGCGCCGAACTGGACCGCTGGGTTCCAGTCATCAAGGAAATCGGCCTCAAGCTCGAATAGGCTTCAGGATTTTTCGACGCTTCAACGCCCGGCCCTCGCGCCGGGCGTTTTCTTTTTCGTTAACGCGACACGCGAAAAGAAAGCTGAAATTGGCCCAAAACGGGATTTTCAAAACAAGCGCGGAACATGCCGTGTCCAAATCGGAACCGCCGAGATTCGAGAAACTGCACGTGAAGATTTCGTTTACGTCCGCTTGTCGAAAATGGCCACGCACGCGCCAAAACGGGACGTGGCGACACAAGACGGGAACGCCTCATGTCCGAATCGGAACCGCGCATCCGCCATTGGCCACGGATGAAAATAACGTAAATACGAATATTATTTTTATGCTCCCGGCCGTATCGAAATGGGAACATCGGGACGCGCCGCGAACACACCGTGTTCGAATCGGGAGCGCGGGCGACAGACTGCGCGCGAGTTAAAATAGGGTTACGGGCAGGTTGAGCGGCAGGATAGGCAGCAAACTGGACCGCGCGCGTCCTCGCGCGCACCTGCGGAGCCACCGCTCCCACAGCGTCATGGCCGGACTTGATCCGGCCATCCAACAGAGGAGCCATGAGGGTGGATCCGCGGGTCAATCCCCGGATCGAGTCCGGGGACGCGGATGACGGCAAGGTGGCAACATATGCGCCAACTGGACCGCGCGCACTCTCATCCACATCCCCGGACGCGAAGCGATCCGGGGCCTAGAGGCCGCGCTTCAACGCTGGGTCCCGGGTTCGGGCTGCGCCCGCCCCGGGAATGTGGCGGGGTGAGCAGGCGCCCATCTCTCCACAGCGTCATGGCCGGACTTGATCCGGCCATCCAACAAAAGAGCTATGAGGGTGGATCCCCGGATCAATCCCCGGGTCAAGCCCGGGGACGGGGACGCAGATGACGGCGCCGTGGCAGAACCTGGAGGGTCCGTCCGCGCTCACTTCTCCGGCAGGTTGAGCCGCAGGTGAAGTTCGCGCAGCTGCTTGGTGCTGGCCTCGGAAGGCGCGCCCATGAGCAGGTCTTCGGCCCGCTGGTTCATGGGGAACAGCGCGACCTCGCGCAGGTTCTGCTCACCCGCCAGCAGCATGATGATGCGATCCACGCCCGCAGCCATGCCGCCGTGGGGCGGCGCGCCGTACTGGAACGCGCGATACAGCGCGCCAAAGCGCTCCACCACGTCCTGTTCGCCGTAGCCCGCGATCTCGAACGCCTTCACCATCGCGTCCGGGCGATGGTTGCGAATGCCGCCAGACGCCAGTTCGTAGCCGTTGCAGGCCACGTCGTACTGGAACGCCTTGATGGTGAGCGGATCCTGCGAGGTGAGAGCGTCAAGCCCGCCCTGCGGCATGGAGAACGGGTTGTGCGAGAAGTCGACCTTCTTCTCGTCCTCGTTCCACTCGTACATCGGAAAATCGATGATCCACGCGAATTCGTAGCGGTTCTCATCAATGAGATTGAGTTCGCGCCCAACGCGAATACGCGCATCGCCGGCGAATTTCGCGAACTTTTCGGGATCGCCCGCCGCGAAGAACGCCGCGTCGCCGGCTTTCAGGCCAAGCTGCGCGCGGATCGCTTCCGTGCGCTCGGGCCCGATGTTGTTGGCGATGGGGCCCGCCGCCTCGGTCTTTCCGTCCGCATCGCGCCAGAAAATGTAGCCAAGGCCCGGCTGGCCTTCGCTCTGCGCCCACGAGTTCATGCGATCGCAGAACGTGCGCGCGCCACCGCCCGGCGCCGGCACGGCCCACACGCGGTTCTTCTCGGCTTCGAGAAGGCGCGCGAACACCTTGAAGTTCGAGCCGCGGAAATGCTCCGACACGTCGCCCATCTCGAGGGGCGATTGCGTGTAGGGATTGCGGATGCGCAGGTCCGGCTTGTCGGTGCCGTACTTCTGCATCGAGTCTGCGTAAGCGATGCGCGGCCACGGGCTCGGCGTCACGCTCTTGCCGTTGGCGAACTCCTGAAACACGCCGGACATCACGGGCTCGATGGCCGCGAACACATCTTCCTGCGTGATGAAGCTCATCTCCACGTCGAGCTGATAAAACTCGCCGGGCAGGCGATCAGCGCGCGGATCTTCATCGCGGAAGCAAGGCGCAATCTGGAAATAGCGGTCGAAGCCCGCCATCATGAGCAGCTGCTTGTACTGCTGCGGCGCCTGCGGCAGCGCGTAGAACTTGCCCGGATGCAGGCGCGAGGGCACGAGGAAGTCGCGCGCGCCCTCGGGCGAGGACGCCGTCAGGATCGGCGTCTGGAACTCGTTGAACCCCTGCCCCTTCATGCGCTGGCGCAGGCTGTCGATGACGGCGACGCGCGTCATGATGTTGCGGTGCAGGCCCTCGCGGCGCAGGTCGAGGAAGCGGTACTTGAGCCGCGTCTCCTCGGGGAACGGCTGGTCGCCGAACACCTGCACGGGCAACTCCGCCGCCGCGCCCAGCACCTCGATCTCGGTCACGAACATCTCGACCTGCCCCGTGGCGAGATCGGCGTTCTCCGTGCCGGCCGGGCGCGCCCGGATCTTGCCGTCGAGCCGCACGACCCACTCCGCGCGCAGCTTTTCGGCGTCGCGGAACGCGGGCGAATCGGGGTCGATCACGCATTGCGTCATGCCGTAATGATCGCGCAGGTCGATGAAGAGCACGCCGCCATGGTCGCGGATACGGTGACACCAGCCGGACAGGCGCACCTGCGTACCGATGTCGGCGGCGCGCAGCGCGCCGCAGGTGTGGGTGCGATAGCGGTGCATGATGGCTCGTCCTCGCGTCACAAGTCGGCGCGGACAACGCATCGGGCAGCGTCGATTGTCAAGAAGCGCGGCCGGCGCGAAAAGCAAAGCTCCAGCATGCCATCGGATCGTGGCGTCGCGGCGGCGTTTGGGCTAACAGTCACATCCATGCCTTTGATCGCCTCCTCCGAATCTCTCGCCGAGGCCTGCGCCCGGCTCGCCCGCCATCCTTTCGTGACCTTCGACACGGAGTTCATGCGGGAGACGACCTATTATCCCAGGCTGTGCCTCATCCAGCTTGCCTCCGAGGAGGACGTGGTCCTCGTCGATCCGCTGGCGCCGGGCATCGACCTTTCGCCCTTTCTCGCGCTGATGCGCGATCCTGCGGTCATGAAGGTCGTCCATTCGGGCCGGCAGGACCTCGAAATCCTCTGGAACATCGACCGCTGCATCCCCGACCCGCTGTTCGACACGCAGGTCGCCGCCATGGTGTGTGGCTATGGCGACAGCGTCTCCTATGAGCAGCTCGCCCATGACCTCGCCAAGGCGCGCATCGACAAGTCGTCGCGCTTCACCGACTGGTCGAAGCGGCCGCTGTCGGAGGCCCAGCTCTCCTATGCGCAGTCGGACGTGACCCACCTGCGGCAGGTCTACACCGAGCTCGCCCGCAAGCTGGAGAAGACGGGCCGGCTGCCCTGGCTCGCCGACGAGATGGCGGTGCTGACGTCGCCGGCAACCTATTCCGCCCATCCGGAGGATGCCTGGCAGCGCCTCAAGGGCCGCATCCGCAAGCCCAAGGAGCTCGCCGTCCTCATGGAGCTCGCCGCGTGGCGCGAGCGCGAGGCGCAGTCGCGCGACGTGCCGCGCAGCCGCGTGCTCAAGGACGACGCCATGATGGACATCGTCACGGCCGCCCCGCGCAGCGTCGAGGCGCTCGGCCATCTGCGCTCCATCCCCTCCGGCTACGAGCGCTCGCGCGCCGGCGGCGAGATCGTCGCGGCCGTCGAGCGCGGCCTCGCGCGCGAGGCGAAGGATCTGCCCGCGCTGGAGCGCAACAACCGGCGCGGCGCCAACCCCGCCACGGTCGACCTGCTCAAGGTCCTCCTGAAGATGGTGTCGGAGGCCGAGGGCGTCGCCGCCAAGATCCTGGCGACCGTCGACGACCTCGAGGCCATCGCCGCCGACGATGCCGCCGACGTGGCGGCCCTGCGCGGCTGGCGGCGGGACGTCTTCGGAGAGCGGGCCATCGGCCTCAAGCACGGCCGCGTGGCGCTGGCCGTCGAAAACGGCAAGGTCGTCGCCCTGCCCCGCTGACGGTCAGCCCGCCTTCTGCACCGGCGCGATCGAGATGTTGGGCGTGCGCCCGATGATCCGGGCGAGCTGCTTCAGTCGGTTGAACACGCGATCCCCGGCCAGCGGCGCGAGGTCCGCCGGAAGATCGAGGTCGAGCAGGCCGTGGGCACAGACCATCGGCGCGCGCGGCAGAACCCCGGGCGAGGCGGCGCTGACGAGGTAGGCGACCCGCATGGCGGCGCCCAGGATACGCGCCCTGTCGAGCATCCGGGTCGAGACCAGTTCGCGCAGGCGCGGGCTCACGTCGTCGTCGCTCAGGCCCATGTGGCGGTAGGCCACCGCCAGCGCCAGGAAGGCGCGGCCCGGATGGTCGATGCCGATGAAGCCGGCATGGGCGATGATGTTCAGCGACTGCTCGCCGCGGTAGTCGGGGTGCGCGCGCCAGCCGATGTCGGCGAGCAGGCAACCCGCATGGCGCAGGCGGCGCTCATCCTGCGTCTCGTCGAGGCCCGTCGACTGCATGAACCGATCGGTCCACGCGCACAGCTCCACGCCATGGTCGGGAGCGCGCGAGCGCAGGACGTTGAGTTCGCTCGCCATGGCTATCAGCGGGTCCTGGGTCCGCTTGTCGTCGTCGAGCATCTCGTAGAGCAGCCCCTCGCGCACGCCGAGCGCGGAGACGACGATCTCGGAGGGCCTGGCGAGCTTGATGAACTGGTCCAGCACCAGCGCGCCGTAGCCCAGCAGCGGCCGGCGCTGGGCCGACACGGTCTCGATGGAGACCAGCGTCTCCGCCTCGACCCGCTCGACGAGCCGGGCGAAATCCTCCGCATCGCGCGCCGGGATCACGTAATTGTGCATGACGTGAAGGGGATAGCCCCGCTGCTTCATGTGCAGCCGCGCCAGCGCGCGCCACGTTCCGCCGATGGCGTAGAAGGCCCGCCCCTTCGCGTTCTGGATGAGCGGCTGGTCCTCCAGCGCCTTCCGGACGATCTTGAGCGCCTTTTTCAGCGTGCCGCCGGACTGGTCCTGCAGCGCGAGGCCGCCGAGCGGCAGCGACACGGCGCCGGTCAGCTTGTGACCGCGGATGTCGATCAGCTCCAGCGAGCCGCCGCCCATGTCGCCCACGATCCCGTCGGGCTTCCAGATGCCCGACACGATGCCCAGCGCCGACAGCTTCGCTTCCCGCTTCCCCGACAGCAGGTGCACCTGGCATCCGCTGACGCGCTCGCATTCGGCGAGGAAGGCCGGGCCGTTGCTCGCGTCGCGCGCAGCGGCCGTGGCAAGCACGCGGCTGTCGGTGATGCCCATTACCTGGCACAGCGCCCGGAACCGGGCCAGCGCGGCAAGGGCCTTGGCCATCGCGTCTTCGGAGAGGCGTCCGGTCGACAGCACCCCCCGGCCGAGGCCCGCCAGGACCTTCTCGTTGAAGATCGGCGTCGGCGCCCGCGTCAGGCCCTCGTAGGCCACGAGGCGGACGGAGTTGGACCCGATATCGATGATGGCGATCGGTTCGCCGACGCGAAGGCGGCCCTGGGGATGCTGCGGCATGCCCGACCTGTCGCGGATCGCGCCCTGCGAGTCAACGGATCCGGCCGGCTTCTCCACGATTGCCTCGCTTGCGCCGCGCCTACCGGCCCTTTTGCGCCGCGAG
This sequence comes from Hyphomicrobiales bacterium, assembly GCA_027489275.1. Lineage (GTDB taxonomy): Bacteria > Pseudomonadota > Alphaproteobacteria > Rhizobiales > Beijerinckiaceae > Alsobacter. The sequence continues at coordinate 11,291 of JAIYAB010000368.1, read as the reverse complement.
ACTCTTCGGGCTCGAGCTTTTCAGCGACTTGCCGCGCCCCGACAGGCTCGGATTGGTCATGAAGTACTTGTGCGCGTTGAAGGTCTTCTCGTCCTTGCCGGGCACGATGCGCCGGCTGGAGCCGTCAGGCAGCACCTGCCAGCTCTGGTCGTTGTCCAGCAGGTTCGCCAGCATGATCTGGTCGAGGATCTGCTGGTGAACCGTGGGGTTGAGGATCGGCATCATCGCCTCGACACGCCGGTCGAGGTTGCGCTGCATCAGGTCCGCGGAGGAGATGTAGAGGTGCGCCTTCGCGCTGGGCAGGCCGTGCCCGTTGCCGAAGGCGTAGATGCGGGAATGCTCCAGGAAGCGCCCGACGATCGACTTGACCCGGATGTTGTCGGACAGCCCCTTGATGCCCGGGCGCAGGCAGCAGATGCCGCGCACCACGAGGTCGATCTGCACGCCGGCCGCGCTCGCGTCGTAGAGCGCATCGATGATCTGGGCGTCGACGAGGGAGTTGCACTTGCACCAGATGGCGGCCGGTCGCCCGGCCCTGGCGTGCTCGACTTCCTCGGCGATGTGCTGGAGCAGGCGCTTCTTCAGCGTCAGCGGCGACACCGCCATGCGTTCCAACTCCGCCGGCTCGGCGTAGCCGGTGATGAAGTTGAAGATGCGCGCCACGTCGCGCGCCATCACGGGGTCGGCGGTGAAGAAGCTCAGGTCGGTGTAGATGCGCGCCGTGATCGGGTGGTAGTTGCCGGTGCCGATATGGCAGAAAGTGATCAGCTGCCCCGCCTCCCGGCGCACCACCATCGACAGTTTCGCGTGCGTCTTCAGCTCGATGAAGCCGAACACCACCTGCACGCCGGCCTTCTCCAGGTCGCGCGCCCAGCGGATGTTGGCCTCCTCGTCGAAGCGCGCCTTGAGCTCGACGAGGGCCGTGACGGACTTGCCCGCCTCCGCCGCCTCCGCCAGCGCCTTGACGATGGGGCTGTCGGAGGACGTCCGGTAGAGCGTCTGCTTGATCGCGATGACGTTGGGGTCGCGCGCGGCCTGGTTCAGGAACTGCACCACCACGTCGAAGGATTCATAGGGGTGGTGGACGACGATGTCCTTCTGCCGGATCGCGGCGAAGCAGTCGCCCGCATGGTCGCGGATGCGCTCGGGAAAGCGCGGGTTGTAGGGCGTGAACTTCAGGTCGGGCCGCTCCAGGCCGACGAGCTGCGACAGGTCGTTGAGCGCCAGCATGCCCTCGACAAGGAACAGCTCGTCGGCGGGCACGTCGAACTCCTCCGCCACGAACTGGCGCAGGCTCTCGGGCATGGAGGCGTCGACCTCGAGGCGGATGGCCGAGCCGCGCCGGCGCTGCTTCAGCGCCGTCTCGAACAGGCGGACGAGATCCTCCGCCTCTTCCTCGATTTCGATGTCGCTGTCCCGGATCACGCGGAAGCCGCCGAGGCCGCGCACCGTGTAGCCGGGAAACAGCCGTCCGGTGAAGAGCGCGATCGCCTGCTCCAGCGCGATGAAGCGCGCCGCCCCTGTCTCGGCGAGATCGGGCAGGCGGATGAACCGGTCGATCGTGTTCGGCACGCGGATGAGCGCGTTGAGCGTGCGCCCGTCGGTGGACCGAAACAGCTCCAGCGCCAGCGTGAAGCCGAGATTCGGGATGAACGGGAAGGGATGCGCCGGGTCCACCGCCAGCGGCGTCAGCACCGGAAAGACGTGCAGCAGGAAGAAATCGTCCAGCCAGGCGTATTCCGCCTTGGCGAGCTGGGTGTTGTCGACCAGCACGATGCCGACCTCGAGGAGCTGGTCGCGCAGCTCCGTCCAGCGGCGCTGCTGGTCGCTTGCCAGGACGGACACCGCCTCGGCGATCTTCGCGAGCTGCTCGGCCGGGGTGAGCCCGTCCTGGGACAACTGGGCGACGCCGCTGCGCACCTGGCCCTTCAGGCCGGCGGCGCGGACCATGAAGAACTCGTCCAGGTTGTTGGCCGAGATCGACAGGAACCGAAGCTGCTCGAGCAGCGGATGGCTGCGGTTCGACGCCTCCTCGAACACCCGGCGGTTGAAGTGCAGCCAGGAGAGCTCGCGGTTGAAGAAGCGCTCGGGCGAATGGCGCAACTCCGACACGACGGGGGCGGCCGGCTGCGGCTGGGCGAGAGCCGCTGCGGCTGCGGCTGCGGCTGCTGCTGCTGCTGCTGCGGCCTTGCGTGACGCGACGTCTTCCTTCAAGGCCACGATCGTCCTCCCGCTGCGGCTCGGCATGAAACCGCGCCGTTCTTTCAGGCGATCACGACAGAACAACGACGCGGCGCGGTCAAGTCGGAGGAATCCCGCCCTGCCCTTCATCGTCGCGCAAGACCTCGGCCGCGAGCGCCCTGGTGATGCGCCGCCCGCGCTCCAGCGCCAGCCGGTCCAGCCGTTCCACCATGTCCTTGGCGGCGGCGATGGAGCGGTCGAGGCGCAGCGTCAGATACTCGACGACGCTCGTGTCGACGACGAGCTGACGCTCGACGAAGAGCTTCACGAGCACGGCGCGCAGCAGCCCGTCGTCCGCCTCCGCGATGGCGACGCGCGGCGCGAGGCGCAGGCGCGACAGCAGGTCGGCGGTGGCGAGGCCCCATTGCTCGGGGGCACGCTCCGCGGTCAGCAGCACGAAGGAACGCCGCTCGCGCGCGAGGTTCAGCAGGTGGAACAGCGCCGCCTCGTGGCCCTGCGCGCGGTCGCAGTCCTCCAGCACGAGCGCTCCCGCAGACACGAGGCGCGGCACGTCCTCCTCGCGCAGCGCCGCGCGCGCCAGCGTCCACGCATGCGCGCGGGCCGCCCAGATGGCCGCGCAATGGCTCTTGCCCGAGGACGGCGGGCCGGTCAGCAGCAGGATCGGGTCCGGCCAGTCCGGCCATGCCTCGAGAGCGGAATAGGCCGCCTCGTTGCTGGCGCTGACGAGGAAGTCCTCGGCCTCCATCGGGCTCTCGACCGGCAGGTCGAGCGCGAGCTGGCGCGGAGGGTCGGCCATCTCAGGCGTCCGTCTCCGGTCCGGAACGGATGCCGGCAGCCCCTCCCGCGTAGAGGGGGCTCGCCAGATATTGCCGCAGCGCGAAACGCGTCAGCACGCCGGCGGTCGCCGCCAGCGGCACGGCCAGCAGCAGGCCGACGAAGCCGAACATCGAGCCGAAGGCGAACAGGGCGAACATGAGCCACACCGGGTGCAGCCCAACTGCGCTGCCGACGAGCTTGGGCGACAGGATGTTGCCCTCGACGAACTGCCCGGCGAAGAACACCGCGAGCACCGCGCCGATCATCACCGGGTCGGGCCAGAACTGCACGATGGCCACCCCCGCCGCCATGACGAGGCCCGTGAGCGAACCGACATAGGGGATGAAGGTCAGGAACCCGGCGATCAGACCGATCAGGAAGCCGAAGTTCAGCCCGAGCAGGCTGAGGCCGACAGCGTACCAGCCGCCGAGGATCAGGCACACCAGCGCCTGCCCGCGGATGAAGCCGGCGATCGCGCCGTCGATCTCGCGGGCGAGCTGGCGGATCGTCTCGCGGTTGCGCAGCGGCAGCCAGGAATCGACCTTGGCGATCATGTCGTCCCAGTCAACCAGCAGGTAAAACGCGACCACCGGCGTCACGACGACCAGCGACAGCACGCCGAGCAGCGCCTGCCCTCCCGTCCAGATCGAACCGAGCAGGTCGCCCAGCCACGCGGCGCCCCTGGAGATCACGGCGCCGAACTGCCCCTGCAGGTCGGGCAGCGACAGGTCGACGCCCAGCCGCTCGAGCCAGGGCGCGCCGCGGTTGGCCAGGAGTGCCTGGAGCTGCTTGGCGTAGTCGGGGATGCGCGCGATGAAGCGGGCGAGGTCGGAGGCGATGAAGGGGATGAAAAGAAGGAGCGCCAGCACGAACAGCAGGACGAACACGCCCAGGATCGTCAGCGTCGCCAGCAGCCGGCTGAAGCCGATGCGTTCCAGCCGATCGGCCAGCGGATCGAGAAAATAGGCCAGCACGAGGCCGGCGACGAAGGGCAGCAGGATGCCGCTGAACGCCCACAGGGCAAGGACGACGACGCCCAGCGCCGCCAACCAGAACGAAACCTGCCTCTGCAGCGTCATGTCGCCCCCGGGCGCCGGCTTTCAGGACGTCATGTGCCTGAGCCACTGGCCGAGATAGGCGGCTGCGGAAGCCGTCGTCAAGGCGGCGACGGTGACCAGCAGCTCCCACCGCAACACCACGTCCTCGATCGCGAAGGCATGCGCGCCGAGCACGAGCCCGGCGAGGCCGATCTGCGCCGCGGTGTTGATCTTGGACAGGCGCGACGGATTGATCTCGACCGGGTTGTCCAGCAGCCACGACAGCACGACCGCGCCCATGATCATCATGTCGCGCGAGACGACGACGATGGCCAGCCACCCCGGCATGACCCCTACGATGGCGAGCGTGACGTAGATCGAGACCAGCAGCGCCTTGTCGGCCAGCGGATCCAGATAGGCGCCGAGCTCCGAGCGCATGTCGAAGCGCCGCGCGATGAACCCGTCCACCGCGTCCGAAATCCCCGCCAGCACGAACGCGAAGAAGGCGAGCTGCCAGTTCTCGCGCGTGATCATCGCCACGACGAACGGCACCAGGAACAGCCGGCCGATGGTGATGATGTTGGGCAGGTTGACTGGCACCGGGACGCACCTCCGCGCCCGACCTTAGTGGATTTTCGCCCGGATGGGAGGGCGGCGCGGGGCCGGAAAATACGGACGAAACCGCCGACAGCCCGAGCGAAGTCGTTCAGGCGGCCTGCACGCTCTTTGCAATCTCCCGTGCGCATGCGGTGGACGGGCGGCCCGATACGGGCGCCGCCCCTTGCGCCCGCGCGCACGGGGGCTTACTCCCGCCCCGACGAGGGAGACACCGCATGGCCGACACGCCTTCCGACGGCGCATCTTCCGCCGGCACGCCCGGACACAGGACGCCGAACGGGCTGACCTATGCCGACGCCGGCGTCGACATCGACGCCGGCAACGCCATGGTCGAGGCCATCAAGCCGCTGGTGCGCGCCACGCGCCGCCCCGGCGCGGACGCCGAGATCGGCGGTTTCGGCGGCCTGTTCGACCTCAAGGCGGCCGGCTTCAAGGATCCGGTGCTGGTGGCCGCCAATGACGGCGTCGGCACGAAGGTGATGATCGCCATCGAGAGCGGCCTGCACCAGACGATCGGCATCGATCTCGTCGCCATGAGCGTCAACGACCTCGTCGTGCAGGGCGCCGAGCCCCTGTTCTTCCTCGACTATTTCGCCACGGGCAAGCTGGCGCCGTCCGTCGGCGCTGAGGTGGTGAAGGGCATCGCACAGGCCTGCATCGAGGCCGGCTGCGCGCTGATCGGCGGCGAGACCGCCGAAATGCCGGGCCTGTACAAGGCCGGCGACTACGACCTCGCCGGCTTCGCCGTCGGCGCCGCCGAGCGGGGCGCCATGCTGCCGCGGCCGGACGTGGCCGCCGGCGACATCGTGCTCGGCCTGCCGTCCTCGGGCGTCCACTCGAACGGCTTCTCGCTCGTCCGGCGCATCGTGGAGGCCAGCGGGGTCGCTCTCGACGCGCCGGCGCCGTTCGCGCCCGACCGGAGCCTCGCCCAGGCCCTGCTCGAGCCGACGCGTCTCTACGTGAAGCCGGTCCTGTCGGCGCTGCGCGCAAGCCAGGGCATCAAGGCGCTGGCCCACATCACCGGCGGCGGCTTTCCCGACAACATCCCGCGCGTGCTGCCGCCGGACCTCGCGGTCCGCCTGGAGCTCGACCGCATCCCCGTCCTCCCCGTTTTCGGCTGGCTCGCCAAAGCCGGCGGCGTCGCCGAGGCCGAGATGCTGCGCACCTTCAACTGCGGCATCGGAATGATCGTCGTCGTGGCGGCAGCGAAGGTCGCCGACGTCGAGGCCGCCTTCCGCGCGTCGGGCGAACGACCCGTGCGCCTCGGCGCGGTGATCGCGCGCGACGGCGGGGCCGGCGTCGTCACCACCGGATCGCTCGCCCTGTGACGAGCCCGCTTCCGCGCCGGCGCGCCGCCGTCCTCATATCGGGGCGCGGGTCGAACATGACGTCGCTGATCGCGGCGGCGCGCGACCCCGCCTATCCGGCCGCCGTCGACCTCGTGCTGTCGAACCGCCCCGATGCGCCCGGCCTCGCCCGGGCCGCGGCCGAGGGGCTGGCCACCGCCTGCGTCGACCATCGCGCCTTCGCCGACCGCGAAGCCTTCGAACGCGCCGTGCAGGACGAACTCGACCGGCACGGGATCGACCTCGTCGTCCTCGCCGGCTTCATGCGGGTGCTGACGCCCTGGCTGATCGGGCGGTGGCACGGACGCCTCGTCAACATCCACCCGTCGCTGCTGCCCTCCTTCCGGGGGCTGCACACGCACGAGAGGGCCATCGAAGCCGGGGTGCGCATCCACGGCGCCACGGTCCACTTCGTGGTGCCGGGGCTCGATGCCCGCCCGATCATCGCGCAGGCCGCGGTACCGGTCGAGCCGGGCGACACGCCGGAGAGCCTGGGCGCGCGTGTGCTGGAGGCCGAGCACCGGCTCTATCCCCACGCGCTGGCGCTCGTCGCCTCGGGCCGGGTGAAACTGCTCGACGGCAGGATCGTCGGATCAGCGGACCGCAATCCCGCCGGAACCATGCTGATGTCCCCGCCCCCGAACGCGCTGACACGCTGACGCCGGCAAACCGCCACGAATGTGGCAAAGACGCCCCGGTTGGGCTCGGATCGACCCCATTCCGGCCCGCATTCGCCCGCTGACTGAACCTCGACAGTGGATGCGATTCGGGACGCCCCCCATGCCCAGCAGCAGAACCTCGTACGGAGCCTTGCTCCTCGCCCTCGCCGCGGTGATCGTCGGCCTCTTCGTGGCCGTCGACGCGATCGCAGCCGCGCCGAAAGCCGACGGCCAGATCACGGTCTACAAGGCGAAGCACTTCGCCCCGCGCTGAGTTCTCAGCGGCTGCTGCGGATCACCTGGATATCGAGATCCCTGATCTTCTTGCGCAGCGTGTTGCGGTTGAGGCCGAGGAGTTCGGCGGCCTTGATCTGGTTGCCCCGTGTCGCCGCCAGCGCGGCGCCGATCAGCGGCTCCTCGATGTCGCGCAGGATGCGGTGATAGAGGCCGGGGGGCGGCAGGTCGCCCCTGAACTGCGAGAAATAGTCCGACAGGTGGCGCTCGACGGAGCCCGAAAGCGTCTCGTCCGAGGATCTCGACTCCGAGCGTCCGCCATTGGCGGGCGAGAGCGAAGGCTCGGCCAGCTCCGTCTCGATCTGGCTTTCGCCGATGGTCTCCTGCGGATACAGGGCGGCGAGGCGGCGCACGAGGTTTTCCAGTTCGCGCACGTTGCCGGGCCAGCGATAGCGCTTGAGCCGTTCGAGGGCGTCGGCGTCGATCTGCTTTCGCGGCAGACCTTCCTTCTCGACGATCGCGAAGAAGTGCCGCACGAGGTCGGGCACGTCCTCGGAGCGTTCGCGCAGGGGCGGCAACCGCAGCGGCACGACGTTGAGGCGGAAGAACAGGTCCTCGCGGAACAGGCCCTGCTGGATCGAGATCCGCAGGTCCTTGTTGGTGGCCGCGACGATGCGCACGTTGGTCTTGATAGGCGTGCGCCCGCCGACGGTGGTGTACTCGCCCTGCTGGAGCACGCGCAGCAGGCGCGTCTGCGCCTCCATCGGCATGTCGCCGATCTCGTCGAGGAACAGCGTGCCGCCTTCGGCCTGCTCGAACCGCCCGGACGCGCGTTGCAGCGCGCCCGTGAAGGCCCCCTTTTCATGGCCGAACAGCTCGCTCTCGATGAGGTCGCGCGGGATCGCCGCCATGTTCACGGCGACGAAGGGGCCCTTGCGGCGCTTGCCGTAGTCGTGCAGCGCGCGGGCGACCAGCTCCTTGCCGGTGCCCGACTCGCCCGTGATCATCACGGTGAGGTCCGTCTGCATCAGGCGCGCGAGGGCGCGGTAGATCTCCTGCATCGCCGGCGAACGGCCGACGAGCGGGATGTCCTCCGGCTGCTCCGGGTCGGTCGCCGTCACCGGGGCCTTCGGCCGCGACAGCGCCCGCGCCACGATCGCCATCAGCTCCTTCAGGTCGAAGGGCTTGGGCAGGTATTCGTAGGCCCCGCGCTCGGACGCCTTGATGGCGGTCATGAACGTGTTCTGCGCGCTCATGACGATGATGGGCAGGTCAGGCCGCAATTTCTTGATCCGCGGCAGCACGTCGAAGGCGTTCTCGTCCGGCATCACCACGTCGGTGACGACGAGATCGCCCTCCCCCGCCGCTACCCAGCGCCAGAGGCCGGAGGCGGTTCCGGTCGAGCGGACTTCGTAGCCGGCCCGGGCCAGGGCCTGGTTGAGGACGGTGCGGATCGCCGCGTCGTCGTCGGCCACGAGAATGGTGGCATTGGCCATGGGATGCGAACCTCTATTGTTCCGATGCGCGCCCGTCACGCGCTGCGTGCATGGGCATCAGGACCCGGAAAGTGGTCCGACGAGGAAGGGATTCGCACTCCACGACGCCTCCATGGTCGCCCACGATCTTCGCCACCATTGCAAGACCGAGGCCACTGCCCGACGCCTTGGTTGTCACGAACGGATCGAACAGGTTGCGGATCAGGTCCTGCGGAACGCCCGGGCCGTTGTCCCGGACGCAGAATTCCAGCGGCAGGCTGACGCGTTCCTGCGAGCCGGGGACGCTGATGCGCACGCCCGGGCGGAATGCGGTGGTCAGTTCGATCTCTCCATCGAGGGCATCCGGCCCGATCGCCTCGGCCGCGTTCTTCACGAGGTTGAGGAACACCTGGATGAGCTGGTCGCGGTTCGCCAGCACCGGCGGCAGCGACGGATCATAGGCCTCGACGAGGCGCACATGCCGGGCGAAGCCGGAGCCGGCCAGCCGCTTCACATGCTCGAGCACGACATGGATGTTGACGGCCTCGCGTTCCACAGGCCGGCCGTCGGCGAAATGCTCGAAACGGTCGACGAGCTTCACGATGCGGTCCGTCTCGTCGATAATGAGACGCGTCAGCATCCGGTCGCCGTCGTCGGCGCCCGTTTCCAGAAGCTGCGCGGCGCCGCGGATGCCCGACAGGGGGTTCTTGATCTCGTGGGCGAGCATGGACCCCAGCGCGCCTACGGAACGGGCAGCGCCGCGGTGCGTGAGTTGTCTGTCTATTTTTTCGGCAATTGTACGTTCTTGCAGCATGATGACGATCGTTTGGTCACCTTCGCCGGTCGGCGTGACGAAAACATCGACGATCCGGTCGGATCCGGTGCGCGGCGTGCCGATATCGACGCGGTACTCGTTCATGCTCCCGCCCCGCCGGCGGGCCTCGTCGACCAGCGCCATAACCGGCGATCCGAAGGGCAGCAGGTCCGCCAGCGTGTTCCGGCGCAGCGCCGATCGGCTGAGCTGAAAGAAGCTTTCGGCGGCGGCGTTCGCCTCCATCACCTGGTTGTCGGCATCCACCTGCAGCACGGGCAGCGGTAGCGCGTTGAGGATGCCGGCGGCGGCGGCGATGTCCTCCAGCGCGGGTATCGCCATGTGAACGGTATCGCGGGTGCGGGAGAGACGGGTCATGCGGCCCTGTCCATGGTTTCGGGGGAATAAAGGCGGGCGATGGCGAACCTGACGGCCTGCGGGTCCTCGGCGGTGACAAGCACGCGGCGCAGCGCCGGGTCGACCACGACGCCCGACTGCGCCGCGTCGTCGGCATGGGCCGCGAGGTGCTTGCGCGCGTGGCGGACGCCGACGGCGACGCCGTAGGCGGCGAGCAGGCTGTCATAATGCTCGAGCGCCGCCTCGGTGCGGGCGGCGAAGGATGGAAGGGCGATGGCGGGCGCCCCTGCCTCGAGCGCGGCGGCGATCGCGCCGACGAGCCAGGGGCGGCCGACAGCAGCCCGGCCGATCATCACCGCGTCCGCGCCGGAAGCCGCGAGCATCGCGCGCGCATCGTCGAGCGAGCCGCAATCCCCGTTGACGACGAGCGGGATCGAAATCGCCTCCCGCACGCGGGCGACGGCGCGCCAGTCGGCGCGTCCCTTGTAGAACTGGCAGCGGGTGCGCCCATGCACTGTCACCATCCGCGCGCCGACGTCCTGCGCGCGCCGCGCAAGTTCGGGGGCGTTGAGGCTGGCGTCGTCCCAGCCGAGGCGCATCTTCACCGTGACCGGGCGGCTGGTGGCCGCCACCGTGGCCGCGATGAGGGAAACAGCGTGGTCGAGGTCGCGCATCAGCGCGGACCCGGCAAGCCCGCCGGTGACCTTCTTGGCCGGGCAGCCCATGTTGATGTCGACGACATCGGCCCCCGCGTCCTCGGCCACCCGCGCGGCATCCGCCATCCAGGCGGCGCTGCAGCCGGCGAGCTGCACGACGTGCGGGGCGATGCCGTCCCCCTCGGCACGCAAGCGCGCCTCCGCGGAGCCTTTCACCAGTTCGTCGGAGGCCACCATCTCGGAGACGACCAGCGACGCGCCGAAGCGGCGCGCGATGCGGCGCATGCCGGCGTCGGTCACGCCGGACATCGGCGCAAGGAACGCCCGGCCGCCGACGCCGACCGGTCCGATCATGATCACCGGCGCGCGAACGCCGGCCGGCACGGCAGAGACTGGGACGTCGGGGGACGGTGACTGCATAATTTTTCAGCGGCTCTTCGACCTGCCTCTATTCTAGCCTCTTTTTGCACTGCAACAAGAAGCTTCTGCGCGACGTTTTGGCATGGCAGCCGAAGCTTGGCCACAGGCCCCGCGGCGGGTTGGTTTGACGCCGCCGCCGAGTTGCGCGACACGACAGCATGACTTCGAACGTCCCTCCGCCCTCCGTCGCCTGCCTCGTCGTCGCCGCCGGGCGCGGCGAACGCGCCGGCGGTCCCGTGCCCAAGCAATACGCGCGGCTGGGCGGGACGAGCGTGCTTGCGCACAGCATCGCGGCGTTGGCGCGGGGCGTTCCGGCGGGGCCGATCCTCGTCGTCTGGCAGCCGGCCGACGCGGCGTTGTTCGAGGAGACGCTGGCGAGCCTGCCCGCCGACATCCGGGCGCGGGTGCTGCCGCCCGTCGCGGGCGGCGCGTCGCGGCAGGCCTCGGTGATGGCGGGGCTGGAGGCGCTGGGAGCCCTCGCTTCGCCGGCCGCCATCGTGCTCGTGCACGATGCGGCGCGGCCCTTCGTGGGCGCGGACCTCGTCCAGCGGGTGGTGCAGGCGGCCGCGCGCTCGGGTGCGGCGATCCCCGGGGTGGCCGTCACGGACACGATCAAGGCGGTCGACGCGGCAGGGCTGGTCGAGGCGACGCCGGCGCGCG
>JAIYAB010000158.1 GCA_027489275.1 Hyphomicrobiales bacterium | reverse complement strand
GCCGCCCGCCGCGGCGGCCAGGCGCCGTGCCCGGGCATAAGGATCCTGCGCGGCATCCGGAGGCCCGGCGATGTCGATGCCTGCCCCAGCCATCGCCAGCCCAGCGCCTGGCAGCGCGAGGCCAGCAGCCGCGGCGGCGCGGATGTCCGGGAAGGCCAGCAGAGCTTCCCGATCGTCGACCCGCGCCACGGTCCCGCCGTGCGGCGCGACGATACGTCCGAGCCACTCGCGCCCGGGTGCGGCGGAGCCGGAAAACGACAGGGCCATCACGCCATGGGCTGCCGCCCGGACGTTCTCCAGCGCCGACGCGACGGCCCCCCCGGCGGACGTCGCAGCCGGCGCCTCGACCGAACTGCGAAGCTTCTCGGCAAGCGTGAGGGTTGCCGGGTCCGGCGCGACCCCGAGCGAGCCGCGCAGGAGGCCGGTGAGCTCGTCGACCTGCCGCAGCGCCTCGGCGCGCCTTCCTGTCTCCGCCAGCGCGCGGATCACCAGCCGGTGCGCATCCTCGCGCAGCGGGTCCATCGCGATGGCCCGACGGCCATTGGCGAGCGCGCGGGCTGTGTCACCACCGGTCAGAAGATCGCCACCGCGCAGGACGAGCGCGTCGAGCACCGTCGTCTCGAGGCGGAGTCTCTCTCCACGGATCCAGTCGGCCCAGCCCGGATCGCGGATGACGATGTCGGGGAGGAAGCCGCCGAAGAGCCCGAGCGCCTCATCCGTGGACGCCGGCGTGCGGGCGGCCAGGAGCCGCTCGAACCGCGCAAGGTCGCAGTCGAAAAGTCCGGGCGCGAGGGCCACGGTCCGTGCATCGGCGACGAGGGCGTCACGCCCCAGGATCTGACGCAGGCGGGCAATGGCCTGCCGCAGGTTCTGCTGCGCCTGCACGTCGAAATGCGAGCCCCAGAGCAGAGTCGTCAGCGACTCGCGGGAACGGCCCTCGGACACGCTGGCGAGCAGCGCAACGAGGCCGCACAGCTTCCCCCGCCCCAGATCGACCACACCGGCCGGGCCCACGACCTCGAGCGGACCCAGCATTCTGATGGTGAAGCGGGCGACATTCCCGCCGCGATCGCGCGCGGCCTCCCAGAACTCCGACATCAAACCCCCGCCCGGGTCATACAGCCGTGAATTGTAGCCGAGTGGCGCGGGCGCCGCCAATCGCCGTGTCACGCATTTTTCACGCCGCTCAACCTGCGCGTGTCACGACATCAATGTCCTTGTCGGGCGATGAAGAGAACACTGACGGCCTGAACAAGAGACGAGAAACAGGAGCGGCCCGTGACCAGCTTGACCAGAACAGTCGCCACCACTCCGCTGCCGGCGCTGCCAGCCCTCGTGGTACGCCCGCGGCTCCATGCGATCTCCGGCCCGGAGGGCCCGCGTCAGCCGGACCGTCGACTGCCGAGCGCGGACGTGCGCCAGGGTAGCGTGCCCACGCCGACGGCCGCCCGGCAGACGCCCGCAGCTGGACGAAAGAGCGGATCGGGAGACGACGGAGGCTCCCGCAGCAGCGATGCCCGGAACCCCGGCTTCAGCCGGATGTGGCGGATGTTCGTGCTCTGAAACCGCGAGCGAGAGCACAGGGCAGCAACACGATATCGGCCCGGTTCGTCCGAACCGGGTCCCTCTCCCCGAGAGTCGGCCCTCATCCCACGGGGCCCTCTCACGACTGGGCGTCGGCGACCGAGACCCGCCGACGCCCTTTTTCTTTCGTCCGCCGCCCGTGCGGCTCCTGTTAACCGGGTCATGCCACTCTCAGTTGAACCGGGGCTCGTCCCCACCCGGCACGAGTGAGACCGCCGATGAGACTGTTCCTGATCCTCGTCCTGCTGATGGGCTTCGGCACCGGCTTCGCCTCCACCGGCGCGCGTGCCGACGGCTACGCTCCGCAGGCCTACAAGCCGCACCGCCATCACGCGCAGCGCATCGTCCACCACCGCCACCGTCACCACGTCGCCATCCTGCCCGGCGTGCTGGGCATGGAGCGCGCGGGCGTCCTGTACTGGAGGCCGGCGGTCGAGCCGATGCCGGAGTTCCTGTTCGACGAGGCCGAGCCGCCCTACGGGTACGGCCGCCACACGGTCAGCGCGCGCTACTGAGCCGCGCGCTTTACCGGCGGACGGTGCGCGCCTTCAGCGCGGCGATGGCCGCCTCGACCGTGGCGATCACCCGTTCGCGCTCGGCCCCGACGAGCGGCAGGCGCGGCGCGCGGGTCCACTCCGGCGCGCCGTAGACGAGGTGTTCCGCCAGCTTGATGTACTGCACCAGCTTGACGTGCGTATCGAGGTGGAAGGATGGCGTGAGGATGCGATAGAGCGCCCGCGCCTCCTCGAAGCGCCCCGCGGCGCACAGGTCGTACAGTTCCACGCACTCGGCGGGCCATGCGTTCGTCATGCCTGACACCCAGCCGGTGGCGCCGAGCGCCATGCTCTCGACGATCAGGTCGTCGACGCCGCAGAAGATGCTGAACCGGTCGCCCATCGCGATGGCGAGGTCGGTGACGCGGCGGATGTCGCCGCTCTCCTCCTTGATGCAGACGATCTCAGGCGTGCCGACGAGATCCTCAAGCACCTTCGGCGTCACGTCGACGCCGTAGGCGATGGGGTTGTTGTAGATCATGATCGGCAGCGACGAAGCGGCGGCGATGCCCTTGTACCATTCGGCCGTCTCGCGATCGTCGGTCTTGTAGCCGAGGCTCGGAAAAACCATCAGCCCCTGCGCCCCGAAGCCCTGATAGGCCTTGGCGTTGGCCCGGGCCGCGAGGAGATTGGTCTCGGCGAGGCCCGACAGCATCGGCACCCGGCCCTTCACGACTTCGGCCCCGGCGCGGATGACGGACTCGCGCTCCGCGAGCGTCAGCGAGGCATTCTCGCCCAGCATGGGCAGCACGATCACGCCCGACACGCCGGCCGTGATCAGGCGATCGATGCTCGCCTGCGTCGCCGCGAGGTCGACGCTGCCGTCACGGGTCATCTTCGTCGTCACAGCGGGAAAGACACCGGTCCAGCGGGTCATCGGGCGCATCTCCTCATGCAGCATCGGCCTCGGGGCGCGTTACTGTAGCGGAGCGGCGGCGGAGGGGAAGCGGGTCCGTCCGCCGCGGCGCGTGCCTGCGTCGCGAAGCCGGGCTAGGCTGCGCCCAGCCCCATCCGGACCGACGCCCCATGCGCTACTTCTTCTCCGATCGACAGCTCTCGCACCAGCCGCAGCAATACATGGTGCACGGACGCATCGTGTCGCCGTTCGAGAACCGGGACCGCGTCGATGCCATCGCCGACGCACTGGAGGCAAGCGGCCTCGCCCGCGCGGAACCGGCCGATACGGGGCTCGACCCGATCCTGGCGGTCCATGCCGACCACTTCCTCGCCTTCCTGCGCGACGCGTGGCGGGACTTCCAGTCGCTGCCGAACCGCGGCCCGGAGGTGCTTCCGAACGTCCACGCCTATGCGGGGGCGACGCCGGACTACGCCCCGCGCGGGCCGGCGCGGCCGACGGGGATCATCGGGCGGGCCGGATGGTACATGGGCGACCTGTCGGCTGTGATCATGGCCGGAACCTACGACGCCGCCGTGGCCGCCGCCCACGCCGCCGTCGCGGCGGCCGACGCCGTGACCGGCGGCGAGGACGCCGCCTTCGCGCTGTGCCGGCCGCCGGGCCACCACGCCTATGTCGACCGCTGTTCGGGTTTCTGCTTCCTCAACAACGCGGCCATCGCCGCGCAGCGCCTGCGCGGCCGCTTCGGCCGTGTCGCGATCCTCGACTTCGACACCCACCACGGCGACGGGACCCAGGCGATCTTCTACCGCCGCGACGACGTGTTCTTCGGCTCGGTGCACACCGATCCGAGCGCCTACTACCCGCATTTCTGCGGCTATGCGGACGAGCGCGGCGCGGGAGCGGGCGAAGGCTGGACGCTCAACGTGCCGCTCGCCTTCGGCTCCGACGACGAAGCCTTCGTCGACGCCAACCGGCGCATCGTCGAGGCAGCGCTGGCGCGGGGGGCGGAGGCGCTGGTGATTTCGGCAGGGTGGGACGCGCACCGCCTCGATCCGCTGTCGAAGCTGGCGGTGAGCGACGACGGCTTCGCCAGCATCGGCGCGCTGTACGGCAGCCTCGGCCTGCCCACGGTGATCGTGCAGGAGGGCGGCTATTCGCTCGATGCGATCCGCACGGCGGCGCTGGCGTTCACGGCCGCCTTCCGCAACGCCCGCGGCGCCTGACCGGATACCGCCTGCCTAGGCCATGATGCTCAGCCCGCCGTCCACATAGACGGTGGTGCCGGTGAGCCGCCGGGCATAGGGGGTGGCGAGGTAAGCGGTCGTCACGCCGACGTCGTCGATATCGACGAGCTCGCCCACCGGGGCCTTCTCGGCGGCCTCGGCGAGCAGGTGGTCGAAGTCCTTGATGCCCGAGGCGGCGCGCGTCTTCAGCGGGCCGGGGGAGACGGCGTGGACGCGGATCTGGCGCGGGCCGAGCTCATGCGCGAGATAGCGCACGCTGCTTTCCAGCGCCGCCTTCACGGGACCCATCAGGTTGTAGTTTGGCACGACGCGCACCGCGCCCAGATAGCTCATGGCGAGGAGGGTTCCGCCATCCGCCATCAGCGGCTCGGCCAGGCGGGCCATGCGGATGAAGGAATGGCATGAGACGTCCATCGCCACCGCGAAGCCTTCCGCGGAACTGTCGACGAGACGCCCCTGCAGGTCGGCCTTCGGCGCGAAGGCGATGGAGTGGAGCGCCACGTCGAGCCGGCCCCAGGTCTGCCGCACCGTGTCGAAGACCGCCTCGAGCTGGCCGGGGACGCTGACGTCGCAGGGGGCGAGGATGCCCGCCTCCAGCTCCCGCGCCAGCGGCTCGACATAGGGCTTCGCCTTCTCGTTGAGATAGGTGATCGCAAGGTCGGCGCCGAGCCGGCGGAACGCGCGGGCGCAGCCAAAGGCGATGGAGTGCTCGTTGGCGATACCGATGACGAGGACCTTCTGCCCTTCGAGGGGGCGTCCTGCGGGAAGTTCGATCATGCCTGGGCCCTCCTGCCGGCCTTGCGCCGTGCCGACGGCGCGTCCAGCGCGACGACGTTGTCGCCGTCGCCGCCATGGGTCGGCGACAGCCGAACGCGGAACTCGCGCAGCAGCGCCTGCTGCGCGGCGTTGAGGTCCAGCGTCTCGCCGAGCTTCTCGAAAATGGCGAGCGCCCGCGCCCGGTCGTCCTTCTCGGGAAGCAGATCCGGCAGCGTTGCGGCCGCCCGCTCCGGCGCGAACTCGACGATGGCCGCCTGCTCGCGCACGCGCTCGCGCACCGTCTCCGGATTGATCCCGACGACGCCGGCGCCGTCGGCGATGATGCCGAGCGCGGTCTGCGCGGTGGACAGGCGGCGGCGCCCGGTGCCGGCCTTCATGGCCATGATCGCCATGCGGGCGACAGCGTCATAGAAGTCGCCCTGCCCTGCCTTGGCGATCGCCTCGCGGACGTAGTCCTCGCCTGGTACGTCCTCCTCGTGCGCCGCCGTCCTGGCAGCCGCCTTGGGCGAGGCGGTGGCCTTGGCCATGCTCATCGCACCGAAGACGCTGAAGAACAGGTACTCGCCGGTGGCGTCGCGAATGGCGCGGTAGAGCTCCAGCGCATGGCTGACGGAGGAGACCGCGTGGCGCTCGGCGAGCGCGGCCGGGCCGGCCGGGTCGCGCGGCGCGCGGCCGGCGCGGGCCATCTCGGCCGATGCCTTGACGGACGCCATCATCGGGTTCTGGCTCGACAGCGCCCAGCGCTGCATGCGCAAGGGGTGGAAGGCGCGCATGGTGGTCGCTGCCGCAGGGGTGACCATCGCCTTGATGAACGGCGCCACGAAGGCCTCGTAGAAGGTCTCGTTGACGTCGGAAACCTCGGCCACCGCCTCGAAGGGGATCTCGTCCTTGCGGTCGTACTTCTGGAGCTTCCGCAGGTCCTCGACCTTGTGCTCGGTGAGGGTGACGTCGTAGGCGACTTTCCCCTTCGCATCCTTCCTTTCGTCGATCTGCATGGCGTAGAGGCCGGGCGGCAAGGTCTCGATCTGGTGCAGCAGCTCGACGATCTGGGCATGCTCCTTCACCGCCACGCCGCCCGACACGAAGATGCCGAGATGGCCGATGCTGCGGTGGACGAGGCCCACGATGACCTGCCCGTTCGCCTTCAGCGCCTCGGTGGTCGGATAGAGGTCCAGCACCCAGTTGATGGCCTGCTGGGGCGGAGTGATGTTGTCGCCGAGCGAGGCGAAGACGACGATGGGCGAACGGATCGATCGCAGGTCGAACGCGCGCCCCTCGGACCACTCCGCCTCGCCGGCCGCGAGCCGGTTGCCGACGAACAGGTTCTCGACGATCCACTTGATCTCGGCCCGGTTCATCAGGAAGTAGCCGCCCCACCAGCGCTCGAACTCGAGGAAGCGCGGCGGTTCCGTGTCGATCCTGGAGAACAGGGTGTAGTACTTGTCGACCAGCGTGTTGGCCGGATTGGCGTTCTCGAAGTTCGAGACGAGATCCGCCCCGTCGAAGATGCCGCCGCCCAGGTCGCTGGAGAACAGCGCCGGCCACACCCCGCCCAGCAGCCCACCCGAGTAGCGCATCGGGTTTTCGGCGTCGTTTCCGGCCCAGTAGGACATGGGCGCGCCGTTGATGACGATCGGACCGACGAGTTCAGGCTCCATCGCGCCGACGAGCATCGCCGCCCAGCCGCCCTGGCAGTTGCCGATCAGGATCGGCCGCCCCGTATCGGGATGCCGCTTGCGCACGATGCGAAGGAACTCCGCCTCGACGCGCGACACGTCGGCGAGCGTCTGGCCGGGCTCCGGCTGCGGGAAGAAGGTCACGAAGTAGACGGCGTGGCCCGCCTTCATGGCGACGCCGACCTCCGAGTCCGCCTTGAAGCCGCCGATGCCGGGGCCGTGGCCGGCACGCGGGTCGATGATGACGAAGGGCCGCCGCCGCGGATCGACCGGCGTGTCCTCGCCGGGCAGGATGCGCAGCAGCGCGTAGTTCACCGGTCGCTCGAACGTGCGGGCATCGGCGATCGTCTCGTGCGGGAACTTGAGCAGGACGGGCTTGCCCGCCTTCTCGTGCTCCAGCCAATCGTCGCCGCGCTGGCGCATGGTGTCCCAGAACAGCGCCGTGCGCTGCCCGAAGTCGATCCAGTAGGCGGCCGCGTCCTTCCAGGCGGACGCCGGGTCGATGGCGCGCGCCGCGACACCCTCCGTCAGCTGACGACCGGCTGCCGTCGTCGCCTCGACATAGGCTTTCAACGCGACCTGGACACGGTCGTGGTAGAGCCGCGCCAGCCGCGTGTGGAGTTCTGTCTGGGAGTCGAGCTTGGGCATGGTGTCCCTCCTTGCGGATGGCGATGGGCGCGGCGGTCGGGCCGACGGGACCGTCACTCCCGCGGCTTGCCCCAGTTCAGGAAGAAGCCGACGTCGCCGGGAAGCCCGCCGGGCCACTCGATGATCATGGCCTTCAGGCTGAAGCCGGCGGCGCGCAGATGGTCGCGCCACAGCTCGTAGGCCTGCCGGGGTCGGCCCTCGAGCGAGTCCGGCCAGTCCGGATCGTTGTTGTTGATGGCGCGGCCGTGGTCGCTGCACAGGGCGACGGGGAAGCGCATCACCATCAGCTCACTCTCGCCGTTCTCGGCGGCTTTCTTGAGGCGGGCGAGAAGGGAGGTCTTCACGCCCTGCAGAACCTCCGGCGTCAGGTTCAGCGGCTCGGACAGGCGCTTGACCAGTTCGAGGCGGGCCTTCTCGGCGCTGTCCATCGCCTGCACGGCCTTGGAGGCCTTCGCCATCTCCATGTCGGTCATGTAGGCGCGCAGGTCATTGGCGGACATGAAGCCCTCGTGACCCAGTTCGGTGTTGCCGGTGGCAGCCATGTGTTTCTCCCTTTTTGACGTGATGGTTCAGTGTGTCGTGGCGCCGAGCACCGCGCTCATGTGGCGCGCGATCGCAAGCTCCTCGTCCGTCGGAATGGCCCACGCCGACGGTCCCCCGGCCCGGGAAATCCGCGGCCCGCCGGCGGCATTGGCATCGGCGTCCAGCGCGACGCCGAGATGCGCCAGCCCCGCGATGACCTCGGCGCGGGTGGCGGCGTCATTCTCGCCGATGCCGGCGGTGAAGACGAGGCCGTCGAGGCCGCCGAGCGCGGCGACCAGCGACCCGATCTCTCGCACGATGCGATAGACGAAGAGATCGATCGCCTGCCGCGCATCCGGATCGGTCGGCGCCGCCTCGCGCAGGACACGCATGTCGTTGGACAGGCCCGAGACGCCGAGAAGGCCGCACTGCGAGTAGAGGAACGCCTCGACGGCGGCCGGCGTCATGCCCTCCTCGCGGATCAGGTGGAAGATCACCGCGGGATCGATGGCACCGCAGCGCGTGCCCATCATGAGCCCGTCGAGGGCGGAGAACCCCATCGTGGAGGCGACGCTGCGGCCCTCCTCGAGCGCGCAGGCGCTCGCGCCGTTGCCCAGATGGGCCACGACGACGCGACCCCGCGCCAGCGCGGGATCGTACGACGCCAGGGAACCGGCGATGAACTCGTAGGACAGGCCATGGAACCCATAGCGCAGGACGCCCTGCGCCGTCAGGGCGCGCGGAAGCGCGAACATCTGCGCCAACTCGGGCTGTGAGCGATGGAACGCGGTGTCGAAGCAGGCCACCTGCGGCAGGTCCGGCAGGAGCCGGCGGATGATCCGGATGGGTCCGAGATTGTGCGGCTGATGGAGCGGCGCCAGCGGCACGAGCTTTTCCAGCGCGTCCATCAGCGCGTCGTCCACGAGCGCCGGGGCGGCGTGGTCGCGCCCGCCATGCACGACACGGTGGCCGATTCCAGCCACGCGGCGGCCCTGCAGCGTCGCGCGCGTCCAGCCGAGCAGCCGCTCGAGCGCCTCCTCGTGCCCGTGTCCCGGCGTCACCGCCCAGGACTCGTCATGCACGGTGGCCCCCGCGCCGTCGCGGATCCGGACGCGAGCGGGAGTCCCGGCCGCGTCGCCGGACAGCTTCTCGAAGAGGCCGCGGAACAGCGCGGTCCCGGCGCGGCCGTCGGCGTCGAACACCTGGAACTTCAGGCTGGACGACCCGGCATTCAGCACGATCGAAACGGCCGACATGATCAGACCACCGCCAGCGACGCCTTGCGGCGGGCCTCCACGACCAGCGAGGCGACGGCGCAGGAGGCGAGCCGCGTCGTCTCGGAATCGGCGCGGCTGGTCAGGATGATCGGCACCCGCGCGCCCAGCACGATGCCGGCCGCGTCCGCCCCCGCGAGGAAGGTCAGGCTCTTGGCGAGCATGTTTCCCGCCTCGAGATCGGGCACCACGAGGACGTTGGCGCGGCCGGCCACGGGC
>JAIYAB010000357.1 GCA_027489275.1 Hyphomicrobiales bacterium | reverse complement strand
GCGCGGCCGCGAGGGCCGCCGCCGCTCCCGCGAATAGGCCGGCCCGCGCCGGACCGCCGCCCCCGAGCACCATGCATGAGGACCGCCCGCCCGTGACGGACAGCCCCGCCACCGACCCTCTCGTCGTCTTCACCCCCTCCGGCAAGCGCGGACGCTTCGCGCAGGGCACGAGCGTGCTGGAAGCGGCGCGCCGGCTGGGCGTCGACCTCGATTCCGTGTGCGGCGGGCGCGGCATCTGCGGGCGCTGCCAGGTGCAGGTGGCGGAGGGCGAGTTCGCCAAGCACGGGATCGAGAGCCGGGCGGACCATGTGACGGCCTGGAACGCGGTGGAGGAGCGCTACACGTCGAAGCGCGGCGCGCTGTCGGGATCCAGGCGGCTGGGCTGCCAGGCGAAGCTGTGCGGCGACGTGGTGGTCGACGTGCCGTCGGATTCGCAGGTGCACCGGCAGGTGGTGCGCAAGCGCGCCGAGGCGCATCCCATCGAGATCGACCCGGTGGTGCGGCTGTGCTTCGTCGAGGTGGCGCAGCCGGACATGCACGACCCCTCCTCCGACCTGCGCCGCCTCCAGGAGGCGCTGAAGGCGCAGTGGGGCATCGGCGGCACGAGCTGCGACCTTGCCGTGATCGCCGGGCTGCAGAAGACGCTGCGCGCCGGCGAATGGTCGGTGACGGCGGCCGTGCGCGCCGACGGGCGCATCGTGGCCGTGTATCCGGGGCTGAAGGAGCACGCCTACGGCGTGGCCGTCGACATCGGCTCGACGACCATCGCCGCGCACCTCACCGACCTGCTGTCGGGCGAGGTCGTCGCCTCCTCCGGCCTGATGAACCCGCAGATCCGGTTCGGCGAGGACCTGATGAGCCGGGTCTCCTACGTGATGATGAACCCCGGCGGCGACCGCGAGCTCACGGCGGCGGTGCGCGAGGCGCTCGACCAGCTCGTTGGCGCGGTGACGCGCGAGGCGGGGGTGGAGCGGGCCGACGTGGTCGAGATGACGGTCGTGGGCAACCCGATCATGCACCACCTGTTCCTCGGGCTCGACCCGGTGGAGCTGGGCGGCGCGCCCTTCGCCCTCACGATCGACGGATCCTACGAGACCCGCGCCGTCGAGCTGGGCGTGTCGATCGCCCCCGGGGCGATGATCTACACCCTGCCCTGCATCGCCGGCCATGTCGGCGCCGACGCGGCCGGCGTCGTGCTGTCGGAGGGGCCGTACCTGAAGGACGAGCTGACGCTGCTGGTCGACGTGGGCACCAACGCCGAGATCGTGCTCGGCAACCGCTCGCGCATGCTGGCCTGCTCCTCGCCCACGGGCCCCGCCTTCGAGGGCGCGCAGATCTCCTGCGGCCAGCGCGCGGCGCCCGGCGCCATCGAGAGGGTGCGCATCGACCGCGACACGCTGGAGCCGCGCTTCAAGGTGATCGGCTGCGACATGTGGTCCGACGAGCCGGGCTTCGCGGAGGCGACGGCGGCGACCGGCGTCACCGGGATCTGCGGCTCGGGCATCATCGAGATCATCGCCGAGATGTACCTCGCCGGCATCATCAGCCAGGACGGCGTGGTGGACGGCGGGCTGCAGGGGCGCACGCCGCGCGTCGAGGCGACCGGGCGGACCTTCTCCTACCTCGTGCGCGAGGGCGAGCCGCGGATCGCCATCACCCAGAACGACGTGCGCGCCATCCAGCTCGCCAAGGCGGCGCTCTATGCGGGCATCAAGCTGCTGATGGACCGCTACGGCGTCGAGCGGGTGGAGAGGATCACACTCGCGGGCGCGTTCGGCAGCCACATCGACGTCACCTACGCCATGGCGCTGGGGCTGATCCCGGACTGCGACCTCGCCAAGGTGGCGTCCGCCGGGAATGCGGCGGGGACCGGAGCGCGCATCGCGCTCCTCAACCTCAAGTCGAGGGCGGAGATCGAGGGGACGGTGCATCGCATCGAGAAGATCGAGACCGCGCTGGAGCCGGCGTTCCAGGCGCATTTCGTCGATGCGATGGCCATCCCGAACAAGCGCGACCCCTTCCCCGAGCTCGCGAAAGTCCTGATTCTCCCCGAGCCGAAGGCGGCAGGCGGGGGCGAGGACGGCGGCCGCCGCCGCCGGCGTCGCGACGGCTGAAGTGCCGCCGCGGCCGGCCCCTGCCGGGCCGTTGATCCGCATCAATGCTCAATACTGACGCTTAAGCCGAACCTTCCCCATTGAGCGGAGTTAACGACGAGTTAACATTGCGGTGGCCGGAAGCGCGAAAAACGTGCTTTCCTTGCCGCGTACAACCGAGGGGATTGGAATGCTCAACGACCTGATGAAGACGCTCGACGCCAGCCTGGCCTCCGCCAGCAACCGCCTGTCCTTCGTGGTCACCGAGCTTCCCCAGTCGGACGAACACATGGCGCGCCTGCTCGACGGCGCGATTCTCGCCGCGCACCGCCACCGCATGCCGCTGGTCGAGATCCAGATCGGCATGGCGCGTTTCCCCGCCATGGGCGCCACCTACTGGCATGTCCCGGTCAGCGACAGCGGCGATCCCGACCTCATCCGGCTCGTCTTCGATCCCTCGCAGAGCCAGCAGGCCGCCTGAACGTCCCGATTTCCCCTCGAGGGACATTGCAGGCTTGGTAGATTCGCTACTCCCGGTTTAAGCATCACCTGAGCCATCCGGGCCCAGGTGAAGCGAGACCGCCATGCTCCGTGCCATCCTGTTCGTCCTTGCCCTCGTCTGCGCAGCGCCGATGGCGATGGCGCAGACCGCCGCACAACCCCCGGCCGGGATGAGCCAGGCCGACTTCGACCGTCTGGTCGAGGCGATCAGCCAGTCCGTGGTGCAGAAACTCAAGGCGGACGGCTCCGTTCCCGCCAAGGCGGCCGCGCCGGCGCCGAAGCCGTCCGGAGACGCACAGGAAGCCGTGGCGGCTGGTTTCGCCGAGTTCTTCTCGCGCGGGACGGCGGTGGTTCTCGCGCTGCCGGCCTTCCTGGTCGAGGCCGCCCGGATCCCCGGGGCGCTTGACCGCTCGGATGCCGGCGGCAAGGGGTTCTTCCTCTACATGGCCATGCTGCTCGTCGCCGTCGCGGCGGCGCTGGGGGCCGAACGGCTGGTGCACAGGCTGTTCGCCAAGATCCGCCTCGCCCTGTCCAGGCGCGCCGGGCAGGACGCCGGGCCGATGGCGCTGGCCCGCCTCGTCGGCATCGCGATGATCGACGGACTGGCGCTGGGCGCGATCTTCGTCGTGAGCAACGCTCTCGTCGGCGCGTGGTTCTCGGTCGAGGACGTCCAGTCGCGCTTCGCGTTCTTCGTGCTGGCGAGCATCTTCACGTGGCGGCTCTACCTCTTCGCCTTCCGCGTCGTGCTGCAGCCCGACCTGCCCGGAGCCCGGCTGGCGGCGATCACCGATGCGGCGGCGGCGAAGGTGATGCGCAACCTCTCGGTGGCGGTCCTCGTCGTTCTCGGCGTGCGGCTCGTCCTGCGCAGCGTGATGGCCCTGAAAGCGCCCTCGGAGGCCATCTCAGCCGGCCAGCTGATCGGCAACGTGTTCATCCTGGCGGCGTTCGTCTGGGCTGCGAAGGAATCGCGCGAACCCGTCGCGGCATGGTTTGCCGGGCTGGCGAAGCCGGGCGGGACGTGGGCGCGCATCGGGCAGAACTGGCTGCGCATCGCGATCCCCTTCTTCATGCTGCTCATCGCCGCGCAGGTCTACGGCGCGATCTCGGCGCGCTTCAGCATCCCGTCCGCCATGCTGCTGACGTTGAACGTCGTCATCGGCCTCATCCTCTTCGAGACGGCGCTTGAAGCGGTGACGAGCCGCCTCGGCGGCGCGCGCTCGCCGGCCGTCGCTGGCGCGGAGCCCGAGGCCGCCGAGCCGCGCAAGCCGGGGCCGCGCGTCGCCGACGTTTTCGCCCGCTGCCTGCGCGTCGCGGTGCTGATCTTCGCCGGCGTGCTGGTGGCCGAGCGATGGATCGTCGACGTGTTCGGCATCGTCGACGCCGCCGGCTGGGCGGACGTCACCAAGTCCTCGCTGCGCGCGGGCGCGACGCTGTTCGTCGCCTATGTCGGCTGGGAGATCGTGCGGTTCTTCACCGACCGCTACGTGTCGAAGGGCGCTGAAGGCCATGTCGACGAGGACGAGCGCGGCACCGCCGCCAGCCGCCTGGCCACGATGATGCCGCTGCTGCGCATCGCGCTGGTCATCATCATCGGCGTGGTGGCGTTGTTGCTCGTGCTGTCGGAACTCGGCGTCAACATCACCCCGCTGATCGCCGGCGCCTCCGTGTTCGGCCTCGCCATCTCCTTCGGCAGCCAGACGCTGGTGCGCGACATCGTGTCGGGCATCTTCTACCTCGCCGACGACGCGTTCCGGGTGGGCGAGTACATCGACTGCGGCAAGGCCAAGGGCACGGTCGAGGGCTTCACGCTGCGCTCGATCAAGCTGCGCCACCAGAACGGGCAGGTGCACACCATCCCGTTCGGCCAGCTCGGCCAGATCACCAATTTCAGCCGCGACTGGTCGACGGTGAAGTTCAACCTGAAGTTCACGCGCGACACCGACGTCGAGAAGCTGCGCAAGGCCGTGAAGAAGATCGGGCAGGAGATGCTCGAGGACCCCGAGATGAAGGCGGAGATCATCGAGCCGCTCAAGATGCAGGGCGTGGCCGACATCCTGGAAAACGCCATCGTGGCGCGCTTCAAGTTCACGGTGCGGCCGGGCAAGCCCTCCTTCATCCAGCGCGACGCGGTGAAGCGGATGGTGCGGACCTTCCCGAGCCTCGGCATCGAGTTCGCCAGCGCCACCTTCGCGGTACAGGGACTGGGCAACGACGCCGCCGTCGCCGGCGCGGCCGCGGCCCAGTTGCAGGCGCGCGCCCAGGCGGAGGCCGAGGCAAGCGCCACGGCGGGCTGAGGCCGTCGCGGGTCTCGCGCCGGACGGATCGGGCACGCTCCGGCGGCTTGGCTGCCGCGGCGCGCTGATCGTCCGCTCTGGACCGCGAGGGCAGCCTCGGCGACACTCCGGAGCAGCAGCGGAGGCTCCGAATGACCGGCATCACACCCTCGATCATCGGCCGGCGCATCGCGCAGGGCGGCGGGAGCGAGCCCGCCGACCTCGTGCTCAAGGGCGGGCGCTGGCTCGACCTCGTCAACGGGACGGTGTCGCAGGGCGACGTCGCCATCTGCGGCGACACGATCGTCGGGACGGGGGGCGAATACCGGGGCGTGCGGGAGATCGACGTCCACGGCGCAGTGGTGACCCCCGGCTTCATCGACACGCACCTGCACATCGAGTCCTCCCTCGTGACGCCGGGCGAGTTCGACCGCTGCGTGCTGCCGCACGGCGTCACCACGGCGATCTGCGACCCGCACGAGATCGCCAACGTGCTGGGCGCGGAGGGCATCCGCTACTTCCTCGACTGGTCGCTCGCCACGGCGATGGACCTGCGGGTGCAACTGTCGAGCTGCGTGCCTGCGACGCATCTGGAGACGTCCGGGGCGCGCCTCGACGCGGCCGACCTGATCCCCTTCCGCGGCCACCCCAGCGTGATTGGGCTGGCCGAGTTCATGAACTTCCCGGGCGTTCTGGCCCGCGACCCCGCCTGCCTCGACAAGCTTGCCGCCTTCGCCGGCGGGCACATCGACGGGCACGCGCCGCTGCTGACCGGGCGCGGGCTCGACGCCTATTGCGCCGCCGGCACCCGCACCGAGCACGAGGCGACGCGGCTCGAGGAGGCCCGCGAGAAGCTGGCCAAGGGCATGACGGTGCTGGTGCGCGAGGGCTCGGTGTCGAAGGACCTCGTCGCGCTCGCGCCGCTCATCACGCCGGACACCGCGCCGTTCATGGCGTTCTGCACCGACGACCGCAACCCGCTCGACATCGCCGAGGAGGGCCACCTCGACTCCATCATCCGAAGGGCGATCCGGCTGGGGGCGCGGCCGCTCGACGCGTACCGGATGGCCTCCATCTCGGCGGCGCGCGCCTTCGGCCTGCGCGACCGCGGCCTCGTCGCGCCGGGCTGGCGCGCCGACCTCGTGGTGGTGGACGACCTCGAAAGCTGCGCGGTGCGCACGGTGCTGACGGCGGGCCGCGTGGTCGACGACGCGTTGTTTGCCGCCCGCGCCACGGTGGCCCCGGTGGGCCGGCGCAGCGTGAAGGCCCGCACCGTGTCCGCCGCCGACTTCGTCGCGCGCGGACCCGGCCCGTCCACCCGCGTGATCGGCGTCGTGCCGGGCCGGATCATCACCGAGGACGTGCCGGCGGTGCTGCCCTACGCGAACGGGGAGCGTCGCATCGACCTCGATCAGGACATCGTAAAGGTCGCCGTCGTCGAGAGGCACGGCCGCGGCGGCTCGATCGGCGTCGCCTTCGTGAAGGGCTTTGGCCTGAAGCGCGGCGCGATCGCCTCTTCCATCGGCCACGACAGCCACAACATCTGCGTGATCGGGGCCGACGACGCCGCCATGGCTCTGGCGGTCAACCGCCTCGCCGCCATCGAGGGCGGCTTCGCCGTGGCCGAGGACGGGCGGATCCTGGCCGAAGTGCCGCTGCCGGTCGCAGGGCTGATGAGCCTCGGCACGCACGAGGAGGTGCACGACGCGCTGTTGCCGCTGCGCGCGGCCGCCCATGGCCTCGGGGTGGTGCTGCCGGAGCCGTTCCTGCAGGTGGCGTTCCTGCCGCTGCCGGTCATCCCGCACCTGAAGATCACCGACATGGGGCTCGTCGACGTCGATCGGTTCGCGTTCGTCACGGAGTGAGGCGCCCCTCGGGTTCGGCAGGGACGACCGCCGTCAACAGCGGCCGACCGGCGGGATGACGCCCGCCGCACCCGCTTGCACCGACGCGCGGGCGAGATAGCCGTCGATCGCGAGCCGGCACGCCGCCTCGACATGGGCGCCCGCCGCCTCCGGCGCGGGATCGGGCCCGATGATCTTGCCCTCGAGCATCAGCGTCGCCAGCCCGTGCACGAGCGACCAGAGCGTGGAGACGGCGAGAGCCTTGTCTGCCGCCGGCCGCGCCGGCGCCAGCGCCTCCACCCCGCCCACCAGCACGGCGTAGGCGCGTTCGCCGCTGGCCATGAGGTCGGCGGTCGGCTCGGCGTAGGTGTCGCGGTCGAACATGAGCCGGAAGACCGCGCGATGCGCCAGGGCGAAGAGCACATAGGCCCGGCCCATGGCGCACAGGCCGGCCTGCGGGTCGTCCGGGTGCTCCTGCCAGGCGCGGGACAGCACGGTCGCGAGGTCGTCGAAGCCCATGCCGGCGCAGTCGGCCATGAAGTCGCGCAGCGACGCATAGTGATGGCGCGGCGCCGCGTGGGAGACGCCGGCGCGGCGGGCGACCTCGCGCAGCGTCAACGCCCGCGGGCCCTGCTCTTCCAGGATGAGACGCGCCGCCGCGAGCAGCGCGCCGCGCAGGTCGCCGTGGTGATAGCGGCCGCGCGATCCGGCACCGTCCTGCGCCATGGCACGCCCTCCTCGCTGATCCGTGACTATCTTGCCATTGACAAGATGGCAAGCCTGCTCGATCTTGTCGCTGTCAAGTTGAGCACGGACGGATGATCGAAATGCGAGGCAGTCATGGACCTTGATCGCCTGTTCTCCATCGCCGGAGCGCTCGCCATGGCCGGGTGGCTGGCGCTCGTCCTGTCGGTGCTGTTCGACTGGCGCGGGCTGCGGCGGCTGGTACCGGGGCTGCTGATCCCGCTAGGCCTCTCGGTGGCCTATGTCGCGTTGATCGTGAAGGGATTTCCGGGAGCCGAGGGCGGCTTTGGC
This sequence comes from Hyphomicrobiales bacterium, assembly GCA_027489275.1. Classification (GTDB taxonomy): domain Bacteria; phylum Pseudomonadota; class Alphaproteobacteria; order Rhizobiales; family Beijerinckiaceae; genus Alsobacter. The sequence continues at coordinate 6,762 of JAIYAB010000357.1, read as the reverse complement.
AGCCTCGACCAGGTGGCCGCGCTGTTCCGCTCGCGCGAGATGCTGCTGGCGGGCTGGATCCATTACCTGGCCTTCGACCTGCTCGTCGGCGTCCTGCTGGCGCGCGAGAACGAGCAGGTCGGCATCCCGCGGGTGCTGATGATCCCCGTCTTCGCCGCGACCTTCCTGTTCGGCCCGGCAGGCTTCCTCGCCTTCCAGGCCCTGCGCGGGATCGTCGGCCGCCGCCCCCTCGGAGCCTCCGCATGACTGCCGTGACCTCGCCCTCCCCGCCCGCCGCCTCCCTCGACCTGCGCGGGGGACTGGACGACTCGCTGCGCCGCGCGGATCCCGCCCTCCTCTCGGCCGGCCTGCTCCTGCTGGCGCTGCTGCCGGCCTTCCTCCTCCTCGGCCAGATCGACGCGCGCACGGTGGGCGGCGTCGGGACATGGGTGAAGCCGGCCAAGTTCGCCGCCTCGCTCGGGGTGCACCTCGTCACGCTGTCGCTGCTGTGGGGCTGGACCGGCGGGTTCGGCCAGCAACGAGCCGGGCATGTCCTGGCCCGCGTCATCGTCTTCGCCGGCGTGTTCGAGGTCGCCTACATCGCCTTCCGGGCCGCCAATGGCGAGGCCTCGCACTACAATTTCGCATCGCCCCTCTCGATCCTGATGTTCCAGCTCATGGGCGTGGGCGCGACGATCCTCGTCCTCGGCCCGGCCGCGGCCGGCATCGCCGCGTGGCGCAAGGGGGCGACGGCATCCACCGCCGGCTACGCGGCCGTCGTCGCCATGGCGGCGTCCGGCATCATGGCCTTCGTCACCGGCGCGGCGTTGTCGGTGAATGGCGGGCACTTTGTCGGCACGCCCCTCCCCGGCTCGCCGACATGGCCGCTGGTCGGATGGTCGACCACGGCCGGCGACCTGCGCGCGGCGCATTTCGTGGCGCTGCACATGCTCCAGGCGATCCCCCTCGCCGCTCTCGCCACGGCGATGGCGCGGCCCGGGCGGGTGCGGGGGACGGTGCTCGCCGTGGCGCTTGCGCTCTCCGCAGTGTCCCTCGCCGCCATGGGATGGGCCCTGGCAGGACGGCCGCTCGGGTGACCGCGATCGAGCGGGGGGCGGAGCATGATCGAGGAGACGTGAAGGGGCTCGTCGGGTTGTAATGGGCTGCACGCGCAGCCACGGCTTGTCGTGGGCGGGAACGCGCGCTAGCTGCGATACCGTAGGCCGGTGGATCCGGCGCGCGGCCGGCGCTTCCGGCTTTCCGAGACGATGGATGCGCCCGATGCGAGCCCTTCCCCTGCTGACAGTCGCCTGCGCCGTCGCGGCCGGAACGACCGCCCTGCCGGCGCACGCCCAGACGAAGAGCGTGGCCTACTCCGCGACGCTCGCCGGCCTGCCGGTGGGGTCAGGAACGCTTGTGGTGGACGAGGCGAACGGGGCCATCCGGTATCGCGTCGAGGGCGGCATCGGCGGGATGCTCGGATTCGGGAAATTCGCCGCCACCGCCAGCACGGCGAAAACGGACCGCGCGCCGACAGCGCTGCGGACCTCCTGGTCGGGCCTGTTCGGCAAGGGCGAGTCGAGCGCGACGCTGGCCGGGGCAGCGCCGACGCTGCGCTACGCCGCCGCCGCCACATCGAGCTCCGGGCGGTGGGACCACGTGGTGCGGTTCGACCGCGGCGCGGCCGCCGTCGAGCGCACCGAGGTGAAGGAGGAGCCCGAGGCGCAGCGCAGCCCGGTCACCGACAGCCACCGCAAGGACGTGGTCAGCCCGCTGCACCTGCTGTCGCAGGTCATGGCCGCCGACAGCGCGGCCGACATCGACCGCCTGTGCGCCGGACGCAGCGCGGTGTTCACCGGACTGACCCGGTTCGACCTCGAGGGCCTCGGGCGCACCGCGGCCGGAACGACCGACAACGCCACCCGCTGCCGCATGCGCTACGTGCCGGTGTCCGGGCAGCGGATCGATCCCGGCGCGCGGCCGCCCGAGACGCGGGTGTTCGAGATCGACATCGTCGAGCGGGACCGGCGCTTCCTGCCGGTCCGCATCGCGTTCCCCTCGCGCCTCGGCGCGGTGGTCATCGCGGCGCAATCCGTGACGAACGGCGCGCCGGCGACCCGCGCCGCGCTCGACTGAGCAGCGGCGCGCCGGCCGTCAGACGTCGGCGAAGGGCGTATCGCCGGCGTTGCCGCCGGGATGCGTCACCGCGCCGGTGCGCGCGGAGCTGACGTTCTGGGCGAACTTCCAGATCGCGCCGGAGCGGATCTCCGGCAGGCGGGGCTTCCACACGGCGCGGCGGGCGGCGAGTTCCTCGTCGGAGAGCCGCACGGACAGCGTGCCGGCCACGGCGTCGATGTCGATGATGTCGCCGTCCTTCAGCAGCCCGATCGGGCCGCCCACAGCCGCCTCGGGGCCGACATGGCCGATGCAGAACCCGCGCGTCGCGCCGGAGAAGCGGCCGTCCGTGATGAGCGCGACCTTGTCGCCCATGCCCTGGCCGTAGAGGGCGGCCGTCGTCGACAGCATCTCGCGCATGCCGGGTCCGCCGCGCGGACCCTCATAGCGGATGACGATGACCTCGCCGTCCTTGATGGCCTTGCCCTGCACGGCGGCGAAGCACTCCTCCTCCGTGTCGAAGCAGCGCGCCGGACCGGAGAAGGTGAGCGCCTTCATGCCGGCAACCTTCACGATGGCGCCGTCCGGCGCGAGGTTCCCGGAGAGGCCGACGACGCCGCCGGTCGGCGAGAGGGGCTCCGTGGTGAGGCGCACCACGTCCTGCCCCTCGTTCCACTGCACCGAAGCAAGGTTCTCCGCGATGGTGCGGCCGGTCACGGTCATGCAGTCGCCGTGGAGATAGCCCCCTTCGAGCAGCGCCTTCATCAGCAGGGGAATACCGCCCGCCTCGAACAGATCCTTGGCGACGTAGCGGCCGCCGGGCTTGAGGTCGGCGATGTAGGGAGTGCGGTGGAAGATCTTCGCCACCTCGAAGAGGTCGAAGTCTATGCCCGCCTCGTGGGCGATCGCCGGCAGGTGCAGCGCCGCGTTGGTGGAGCCGCCGGACGCGGCGACGACCGTGGCTGCGTTCTCCAGGGCCTTGCGGGTGACGATGTCGCGCGGGCGGATGTTCAGCGCGATCAGATCCATGATCTTCTCGCCGGCGGCGGCGCAGAAGCGGTCGCGGATCTCGTAAGGCGCGGGGGCGCCGGCGGAATAGGGCAGCGCGAGGCCGATGGCCTCGGACACGGTGGCCATCGTGTTGGCGGTGAACTGCGCGCCGCACGCGCCGGCCGAGGGACACGCCGCCTTCTCCAGTTCGTCGAGGTCGTCGAGCGACATGCGTCCGACGGCCTGCATGCCGACCGCCTCGAAGACGTCCTGGATGGTGACCTGCCGGCCCTTGAAGGTGCCGGGCAGGATCGAACCGCCATAGATGAAGATCGAGGGCACGTTGAGGCGCACCATCGCCATCATCATGCCCGGGAGGGACTTGTCGCAGCCCGCGAGGCCGACGAGCGCGTCATAGGCATGGCCGCGCATGGTGAGTTCGACGCTGTCGGCGATCACCTCGCGGCTGACCAACGACGACTTCATGCCCTGGTGGCCCATGGCGATGCCGTCGGTCACGGTGATGGTGCAGAATTCGCGCGGCGTGCCGCTGGCGGACGCCACGCCCTTCTTCACCGCCTGGGCCTGGCGCATCAGCGATATGTTGCAGGGCGCCGCCTCGTTCCAGCAGGACGCCACGCCGACCAGCGGCTGGTGGATCTGCTCGGTCGTCAGCCCCATCGCGTAGAGATAGGACCGGTGCGGGGCCTTGGAGGGCCCCTCGGTCACGTGGCGGCTGGGCAGGCGGGTCTTGTCGAAGATGCGTGTGGTCATGGGCGGGTCCTCCGGCAGCGTAAGCTAGCGGAGGAGCGCGCCGGGGCCAGTGCCGGCGCGTTCGCGGCTCAGGGCACGAAGGCGAAGAACAGGAACGCCGCGAAGACGACGAGATGCACGATGCCCTGCAGCACCGTGGTGCGCCCCGTGCCGAGGGTGATCACGGACAGGAGCAGCGTGAGGCCCAGCAGCACCGTCTCCTTGCCGGCGAGGCCGAGCGCCAGCGGCTTGTCGAGCAGCAGCGAGGCCACGGCCACGGCGGGAATGGTGAGCCCGATGCTGGCGAGCGCGGACCCCAGCGCCAGGTTCATGCTCGTCTGCAGGCGGTTGGCCCGCGCCGCGCGCAGCGCCGACAGACCCTCCGGCAGCAGCACCAGCGCCGCGATCGCGATGCCGACAACGGCCTTGGGCGCGCCGACGAAGGCGACCCCGGCCTCTATTGTGGGCGTGAGCGCCTTCGCCAGCCCGACCACGCCGACGAGTGAGAGGACCAGCAGGCCGAGGCTGCCCAGCGCGACGCCCTTGCTCGGCGGCGGGGCATGATCCTCGAGATCGGCATTCTCGGGGAGGAAGTAGTCGCGGTGGCGCACGGTCTGCACGAACACGAAGCTCACATAGAGGACCAGCGAGGCGACGCCGGCGAAGACGAGCTGCGCATTGGAGAAGACGGGACCCGGCAGGGAGGTGGCGAAGTTGGGCAGCACGAGGCTGAGCGTGGTCAGCGCCGCGAGCACCGCGAGCGCCGCCAGCGCGCCCTGGAGCTGGAAGCCCTGCTCGAAATGCCTCACGCCGCCCGACAGCAGGCACAGTCCGACGAGACCGTTGCAGATGATCATCACAGCGGCGAAGACCGTATCGCGCGCCAGCCCCGCCTTGTCCGGACCGCCGGCGATCATCACCGACACGATCAGAGCCACCTCGATGACCGTGACTGCGAGCGCGAGGACGAGCGTGCCGTAGGGCTCGCCGACGCGATGGGCCACGACCTCCGCGTGATGGACCGCGGCGAAGACGCCTGCGATCAGCGCGAAGGCGGCGACGATCATGAGCGCCGGCGTCGCGGCGACGACGAAGGCGGCCACGAGCACCGCGGCCGCGCCGACGGGCGCGGCCCAGGCCCACAGCGGCATGGCCTGATTCGATGCTGTCACGTGTTTCTCCATCCCGACCACGATACGCCGATACGGCGTCGGGTGGATCGCCGCTTTCGTCAGTCGTAGCGCAATGCGCCGGCCTTGCCGCGGAAGACCCAGTAGGCGAAGGCGGAGTAACCGACGATGACCGGCAGCACGACGCACGCTCCGACGAAGATGACGAACAGGCTCTCCGGCGCCGACGCGGCCTGCCAGATCGTCAGCCGCTCGGGCACGACATAGGGATAGAACGAATAGGCGAGCCCGGCGAAGGCCAGCATGAACAGCATGTTGGCGGCGAGAAACGGCGTCGCGTCGAGCGAATGATCGGCCCGCGGCATCCGCCGCAGGAAGACCCAGAGCGCGACGAACACGAGCCCCGTCACCAGCGGGATCGGCGCGAGCAGCAGGATCGAGGGGAACGCGAACCACTTGTCGAAGATCCGCGGAGACACGAGCGGCGTGGCGACCGAGACCGCCACCATGCCGAGCGCGCTCAGCCACAGCGTCGTGCGTGCGAAACGCACCGCGCGCGCCTGCAACTCGCCCTCGGTCTTGAGGATGAGCCACGTCGCGCCGATGAAGGCGTAGCCGGCGGCAAGGCACAGGCCGGTGAGCAGCGCGAAACCCTGCGCGGCCCATCCCGCCTGGAAGCCCATGATGTAGGCGCCGAGCATGTAGCCCTGCGTCACCGCCGCCAGCGCCGATCCGGCGATGAAGGCGCGGTCCCACCACGCCTGCCACTGGGTCTGCGCCTTGACGCGGAACTCGAACGCCACGCCGCGCAGCGTGAGCCCCAGCAGCATCAACGCCACCGGGAGATAGAGCGCGCCGAGGATCATCCCGTGCGCGACCGGAAAGGCGACGAGCAGGATGCCGATGCCCAGCACCAGCCATGTCTCGTTGGCGTCCCAGAACGGGCCGATGGAGGCGACCATCACGTCGCGCTCGGCGCGGGTGGCGCCGGCCATGAGCAGGCCGACCCCGAGGTCGTAGCCGTCGAGGATGACATAGGCGAGGATCGACACGCCCATCAGCACCGCGAAGGCGAGCGGCAGCCATTGGGCCGCGGGAATTCCGAAAAGATCCATCGTCGCCTCCCTCACTCGGCCGCGGTCATGGCGGCCACCAGCCGGCCCTTGGCGGGAGCCTCCGGCGTCGGCTGGGCGGGCCGGCTCGCCAGGTGGAAGAGCACGCTGACATAGGCGACGATGAGCACGGCGTAGAGCAGCAGGTAGAGCGCCAGCGTCGAGGCGATCATCCCGCCCGGCACCTGGGAGGCGGCCTGCGCCGTCGTGAGGACGCCCGTGACGAGCCAGGGCTGGCGGCCGATCTCGGTGACGTACCAGCCGGCGAGCGTGGCGATCCAGCCCGAGAACGTCATCGCGACGAGCGCGCGCGCCATCCACGGCCCGATGCCGCCGCGCCGCCAGATCATCCAGGCGCACACCCACGACACGGCCAGCATCAGCATGCCGATGCCGACCATCACCCGGAACGCGAAGAACACGGGCGCGACCGGCGGGTGCTTGCCGACGAAGTCGTTCAGCCCGGGGACGACGCCGGCGGGATCGTGGCGCAGGATCAGGCTGGCGCCGTTGGGGATGCCGATCTCGAAATCGTTGCTGCGGGTGGCCTCGTTGGGCCAGGCGAAGAGCACGAGCGGCACGTGGCCGCGCGTCTCCCAGTTGCCCTCCATCGCGGCGACCTTGGCAGGCTGGTGCTCGAGCGTGTTGAGACCGTGCATGTCGCCGACGAGGATCTGCACCGG